>NZ_JBHWJL010000438.1:0-3083 GCF_042731495.1 Streptomyces sp. NPDC059853 | reverse complement strand
GGCCCGGTCACCGATCGCGGATCCCGATGGTGTCCGGGCCCCGCCGTCGTACGCGGTGCCGCTCAGCTGTCGCCGGGGGCGACGAGCGCGTTGGAACGCAGCGTGGCGGTCATGTTGGCGGCCTCGTCGATGGACAGCTCCAGGGGGCCGGTCACGCCGGCCTGCTTCTGGATGACCGTGAAGCCCATGGTGCTGTTGTCGGCCCACACGCACAGCGGGATCTCGACGTCCTGGCCCAGAGAGGGGTCCTCGACCTCGGCGTACTGGCACTTCATGGTCGCGCCGTTCAGCCCGCTCGGACTGACGGCCTGCGGGCTGTCGAGGAGCCGGCCGCCCTCGCCGCTGGCCGCCTGCTCGGCCGCGTAGGCGAGCAGCGCGTCGACGGTGGCCTCCGGGTTCTCCACCTCGCCCCACAGGCCCACGCTGACCATCGAGGTCAGGGGGGTGGTACCCAGCTCGCTGGGGTCCGTGGTCTCCAGCTCGGCCGGGTCCATACCGGCCAGGTAGTTGGCCGTGGCACCCTCCGCGTCGGGGCCGAGGCCGAACTGCGCCAGCTCCTCCTCCGACATGCCGCTGGTGTCCTGCTGCTGGACGAGCTGGAACTCACCGCTGTTGTCCGGGTAGCTCAGCGAGTAGCCGATGAGCGTCTCGTTCTTCTCGTCGTCCCCGCCGAGCGCCACCACCAGGCCGACACCGAGCGCGGCGACCACGGCCAGGGCACCGACGGCCAGGCCGATCTTCTTGCCGTTGCCACCACCGGGCGGCGGGGGCGGCACCTGCCCGTAGCCGGGCTGGCCCGGGTACTGCCCGGGCGGACCCTGCGGCGGGCCGCCGTACGGGCCGGGCTGCTGCGGCTGGCCGTAGGGGGTGCCGGGCGGGGGCGGCGGACCGGCCGGACCCGGCTGGCCGGGGTAGGCGCCGGGCGGCGGGGGCGGACCTGGCTGCCCCGGCTGCTGCTGCGGGTAGCCGTAACCCGGACCCGACGGTGCGCCCGGAGCGCCGCCTTGCGCGTACGGGTTGGGCCCGCCGGGCGGCGGGCCCTGCGGCGGCGGCGCCCCGTACGGGCCGGGCTGCCCGGGCTGGCCCGGCGGGGGCTGCTGCCCGTAGGGGCCCGGCTGGTGCTGACTCATGGGTTGTCCCCTCATCACTGCGACAAGCGTCTACCGCTCATCCTGTCCGACGAAATGCTCCGGTGTACATCCACCCCGGTGCCGCCGCCCCTGCGGTGATCAGCCGTCGCTCGGCGCGGTCTCCCCGCCGGCGATCTCGACCAGCGCGGAAGCCCGCAGGTCGGCGGCGAGTTCCGCGGTCCGCTCCAACGTCAGCGGGACCGCGCCCTCGGCGGCGCCCGGGATCCCGTACACCACACCGATGGTGCTGAAGTCGCTCCAGATGCAGACGAAGGAGGCCTCGGCCTCGGCCGGCGCGGGCCGGCCCGGCCGCATCTCTAGGCATGAGAGCGCCGCGTTGTGCAGGGCGCTGGGGTTCATGGCGGCGGGGGAGCCGACGAGTTCGACGCGGTCGGCGTCGTCGTCCGCGTCCTCGTTCAGGTCCTCGGCGATCATCGCGAACATCTCGTCCGGGGCGTTCGCCGGGTCCGTCACCGTGCCCCAGGACCCCTGGAAGTAGAGAAGGTTGGAGTCCTCGGACGACTCGTCCTGGGCGTAGGAGGCCATGATCGCGCCCTCTTCGGTGAAGCCGACCCGGCTCGCCTCCTCCGAAGTGAAGAACTCGTCGCTGTCGTCGCCGTACGTCCGGGCGTAGCCGCCGGCCTCCTCGGGGGCGGCCAGCGTGTACCGGGTGCCGTCGTCCTTCAGGGCGGGGCTGTCGTCGCCGTTCAGGACCAGCACCAGGCCGACACCGAGCGCGGCGGCGACGGCGAGGACGCCGACGGTGATGCCGATCTTCTTGCCGTTGCCGCCACCGGCGGCGGGAGCGCCGGACGGCGGCGGGACCTGGCTGTAGGGGGCGGCGCCGTAGGGCGCGCCCCGGGGCGGCCCGGCCGGCGGCTGCGGCGGGCCGTACCCGTGCTGGGGCGGCTGCTGCGATCCGTACGGTCCGGGCGGTGGCTGCGTCATGGTGATCCCCGTGTGGTTGGCATCTCATCCGATCGGATGCCTCATGTACCCGGCATTGTGCCGCAGATGCCGGGACGGTCCTCACCGCGCGGCCACCACGGCATCCGGCCCGAGAGCCCGGGACCACCGCGCCGTAACCGATTCGAGGACGGCCCCGCCCCGCCCGTAGACTGGGCGCCGTGACCGAGAACACTCAGCCGCCCGCGACCACCGGGCCCCACAGCGCAGCCACCGAACTCCCGACGCAGTACGCGCCGGCCGAGGTAGAGGGGCCGCTGTACGAGCGCTGGGTAGAGCGGGGCTACTTCGAGGCGGACGCGGCGAGCGACAAGCCGCCCTACACCATCGTGATCCCCCCGCCCAACGTCACCGGCACGCTCCACCTGGGCCACGCCTTCCAGCACACCCTCATGGACGCGCTCACCCGCCGCAAGCGGATGCAGGGGTACGAGGCCTTGTGGCTGCCCGGCATGGACCACGCGGGTATCGCCACCCAGAACAAGGTCGAGCAGCAGCTCGCCGACGAGGGGAAGTCGCGGCACGACCTCGGGCGCGAGGAGTTCGTCGAGCGGGTCTGGAAGTGGAAGCAGGAGTACGGCGGTCGCATCCTCGGCCAGATGCGGCGGCTCGGCGACGGTGTCGACTGGAGCCGTGAGCGTTTCACCATGGACGAGGGGCTCTCCCGCGCCGTCCTCACCATCTTCAAGCGGCTGTTCGACGACGGCCTGATCTACCGCGCCGAGCGCATCATCAACTGGTGCCCGCGCTGTCTGACCGCGATCTCCGACATCGAGGTCGACTACCAGGAGGACGCCGGCGAACTCGTCTCCATCCGCTACGGCGAAGGCGACGACAGCATCGTCGTGGCCACCACCCGCGCCGAGACGATGCTGGGAGACACCGCGGTCGCCGTCCACCCCGAGGACGGGCGGTACGCCCACCTCATCGGCAAGCGCATCAAGCTGCCGCTGACCGACCGCACCATCCCGGTGGTCGCCGACACCC
>NZ_JBHWJL010000437.1:267-3091 GCF_042731495.1 Streptomyces sp. NPDC059853 | reverse complement strand
GTCCGCGTCCGACGGTTCCGCGAGCCAGCGGGCCGCCACGGGCGTCGGCGGAACACCTGCCCCCGGCGAGGCACGCCCGCCCGGGCGCCCGCCCCGGGGCGGCGACGCGCCGTGGCACGACCCCCGCCCCGCCTACGGGCCGGACGCGGACGGCGGCCCGGCGGCGGAGACGGCGGACGGCCCCGAACCCCCGCGGTCGCGTGGCGGGGAGCAGGGGAGTGCGGGGCGGGCGCGTACCGCTTCCGGCGAACCCCCCACCGCGGAGCACCCCGACCGGGACCCGCGCCGTGACGGCGACCGGGACCAGGACGGCAACCCCGGCCCGGACCGGGAAGGGGACGCCTGATGGACGTGCTGGACGTACTCGCCCGGGTGGCGGCCGTCCTCGTCGCCTTCCTCCTGCTGCCCCTCCTCGTCGGCCAGCTGGAGCACAAGGTCATGGCGCACATGCAGGGCCGCGTCGGCCCGATGCACGCCGGCGGCTTCCACGGCTGGGCCCAGCTGGTCGCGGACGGCGTGAAGTTCGCCCAGAAGGAGGACACCGTCCCCGAGGGCGCCGACCGCCGCGTGTTCCAGCTGGCGCCCGCGCTCGCCCTCATCCCGTACCTGATCGTCCTCGTCGCCATCCCGCTCGGCCCAGGAGGCGCGGTCGGCCAGGTCGTCGACGCCGGGATCTTCTTCGTCCTCGCCGTCCTCGGCGTCGGCATCCTCGGCTCCCTCATGGGCGGCTGGGCGTCCGCCAACAAGTACTCGCTGCTGGGCGCGCTGCGCACCGCCGCCCAGCTGATGGCGTACGAACTGCCGCTCCTGCTGGCCGCCGCCTCCGTCGCGATGGCCGCCGGGACGCTCTCCCTCACCGGGATCCTCGCCGCCTTCGAGTGGTGGTGGATCCCGTGGCAGCTGATCGGCGCGTTCGTGTTCTTCACCGCCGGCCTGGCCGAACTCCAGCGCCCGCCGTTCGACGCCCCGATCGCGCCCGAGGAGATCATCTTCGGCGCGTACACCGAGTACTCGGGGCTGCGCTTCGCCTTCTTCCTCCTCGCCGAGTACGCGGGCATCGTCGTCGTCTCGGCACTGACCGCCGTCCTCTTCCTCGGCGGCTGGCACGGCCCGTTCTCCGACACCCTCGGCTGGCTGTGGATGCTGCTGAAGACCGCCGCGCTCAGCTTCGTCGTCATCTGGGCCCGGGTCGCCTGGCCACGGCTGCGGGCCGACCAGATCCAGTCGTTCGCGTGGACGGTCCTCGTCCCCCTCGCCCTGGCGCAGCTCGCGCTGACCGGCGTCATCACGGTGGTGATCTCATGAGTTACGGATCGGGCCTCGCCAAGGGGCTGGCGATCACCCTGCGCACCATGACCCGGCGCTCGGTCACCCAGCACTACCCGGAGACCCAGCCCGAACTGCCGCCGCGCAGCCGGGGCGTGATCGCGCTGTTCGAGGAGAACTGCACGGTCTGCATGCTGTGCGCCCGGGAGTGCCCGGACTGGTGCATCTACATCGACTCGCACAAGGAGACGCTGCCGCCCGCCGCGCCCGGCGGCCGGGAGCGCAGCCGGAACGTCCTGGACCGGTTCGCGATCGACTTCTCGCTGTGCATGTACTGCGGGATCTGTGTCGAGGTGTGCCCGTTCGACGCGCTGTTCTGGTCGCCGGAGTTCGAGTACGCGGAGACCGACATCCGCGACCTCACCCACGAACGCGACCGGCTGCGGGAGTGGATGTGGACGGTGCCCGAGCCGCCGCCGCTCACCGAGGCCGCCGAGGAGCCGAAGGAGATCGCCGCCGCGCGCAAGGCCGCCGACCGGCAGGCGGGGGCCGGGCGGTGAACCTGCTGGAGGTGATCTTCCTCCTCGTCTCGGTCGTGGTCCTCGGCTCCGCCGTGCTGTGCGTGACGAGCCGGCGGCTGGTCCGCGCCGCCCTGTGGCTGGTGGTGGCGCTCGGCGGGATGGCCGTCCAGTACCTGCTGCTGACCGCCGAGTTCGTGGCCTGGGTGCAGGTCCTCATCTACCTCGGCTCGGTGGTCGTCCTGCTGCTGTTCGGCCTGATGCTCACCAAGGCGCCCATCGGCCCGTCCCCGGACGCCGACTCCGGCAACCGGCCGGTGGCGCTCACCGTCGCCGGGGCCTCGGCCGTCGCGCTCGTCGTCCTCGTCGCGGACGCCTTCCGCGGCGAGGTGATCGACCTGGACACCCCGCACGGCCGCAGCGAGGCCATCGGGCAGAGCCTGTTCACCCACTGGGTCCTGCCGTTCGAGGCGCTGTCCGTGCTCCTGCTGGCCGCGCTGATCGGCGCCGTCGTCGTCTCCCGGGAGCGCCGCTGATGGAACTGCATCTGCTCTACCCGGCGCTGGTCGCCGTGCTGCTGTTCTGCGTGGGCCTGTACGGGGTGCTGGCGCGCCGCAACGTGATCCTCGTCCTCATGTCGGTCGAACTGATGCTCGCCGCCGTGATGCTGAACCTCGTCGCCTTCGACGTCTGGCTGCGCGACACCCTCCACTCCGGGCAGGTCTTCACCCTCTTCCTCATCGCCCTCGCCGCCGCCGAGATCGGCATCGGCCTCGCCATCGTGCTGCTCGTCCACCGCAACCGCGGCATCTCCTCCGTTGACCGGTTGCGCGAAACGGGGGAGCGCCGGGAGAAGGCCCAGTGACCGTTACGACCGCCGCAGTCCTCGTCCCCCTGCTGCCCGCCCTGGCCGCCGCGCTGATCCTCCTCACCGGGCGCCGGGCCCCCGGCTTCGTCCAGCCGCTCGCCGTCCTGCCCACCCTGGCCGCCGCCCCCCCCGCCGTCCCCCGCCCCCGGCGGCAGGGCGGCGGCGGCCCCGT
>NZ_JBHWJL010000437.1:0-257 GCF_042731495.1 Streptomyces sp. NPDC059853 | reverse complement strand
GTCCTGCTGGACGGCGGCGACATCGCCGCGGGCGGGGCCCCCGCCGGGGGGGGGCGCCGCGCCCCGCGGCCCCCCGCCCCCCCCGCCCCCCCGGCGCGGGGGCGGCGGGGGGGCGGCGACCCGGTGACCGCCGCCCACCCGCTCACCCCCACCGGCAACGCCGCGCTCCCCATCGACCTCGCGCTGCGCCTGGACGGGTTCGCCGTCCTCGTCGGCGTCCTGGTCGCGGTGGTCGCCGGATGCGTCCAGCTGTACTC
>NZ_JBHWJL010000436.1:0-3101 GCF_042731495.1 Streptomyces sp. NPDC059853 | reverse complement strand
TGCCGACCCGGCCGTTGCGGCCGGCCCGGCCGACGCCGCCGGCACCGTTCCTGCCGGGCCGGCGGACGGCGCGGCTGCCGACACCCCCGAGGCGGCCGGAGACGCCCCGCAGCCGGCCGCCACCACCGCCGAAGGTCCGGCCCCCGCACCCGCCGCCGCTGACGGCCAGGCTCCCGAGGCCGCCGCCCCGGCGGACGCGACCGCTACCGTCGCCGCTCCCGCCGAGGGCGCGGAGACAGCCGACACGCCCGTACCGGCGCCCGCGCCCGCGCCATCCGATGGCCAGGGCACGCCGCCCGTACCCGGCGCCGCGCCCGCGAACGCGGTCGCCGCCCCCGACTCCACCGAGACGGCAGCCACCGGCCCGGCCCCCGCACCGACGGCAGCGGAAACCGCCGCCTCCGGCGGTGCCTCTGCGGCTCCCGGCGCCCCGGCCGTCCCCGCGGATGACGCGGACGGCGCGGCCCCCGTCGCCTCGGACGGTGCCCCGGCGGCTCCCGGCGCCGCGAGCATCCCGGCCGATGGCGCGGACGGCGCCGCTCCCGCCACCGCGACCGCCCCCGCGGACGCCGCGAGCGGCGCGGAAGTCGCCGCCCCCCCCCCCCCCCCCCCCCCAACGGGGCCAACCCCCCCCCCCACCCCCCGCCGCCTCCCCGGCCACCCCCGGTGCCGTCTCCATAACGCCCGCCCCGGCGGCCGGCGTGCCCTCGGCCGCCGCCGTCCCCCCGGCGGCGGAGGCCGCCGCCGTGCACCGGCTCATGCGCGAGCCCCGCGACGTACGGGACGGCTTCCTGCCCGACCCCATCCCGCACGAAGTCCTGCTGCGCGTCCTGGAGTCCGCGCACACCGCGCCCACCTCGGGCCACGCCCAGCCCTGGGACTTCGTGATCATCCGGTCCGCCGAGACCCGCACCCAGGTGCACGAACTCGCCGTCCGGCAGCACGACGCGTACGCCAAGTCGCTCCCGAAGGGCCGCGCCAAGCAGTTCAAGGAACTGAAGACCGACGCGATCCTGCGCACGCCCGTCAACATCGTGGTGACCGCCGACCCCACCCGGGGCGGCCGGCACGCCACGCACCCGCAGCAGCGGCCCCAGCTCGCCCCGTACTCCTCCGCGCTCGCCGTCGAGAACCTGTGGCTCGCCGCCCGGGCCGAGGGCCTCGGCGTCGGTTGGGTCAGCTTCTACGACGAGCGGGAACTCGTCCGCACCCTCGACCTCCCCGAACACCTGGAGATCGTGGCCTATCTGTGCGTCGGCTACGTCGACGCGTTCGCCGAGGAGACCGAGCCCGTCCCGGCCGGGCCCGCCCGGCAGCGACCGCTGTCCTGGGTGGTGCACGACGAGGCGTACGGCCGCCGCGCCCTGCCCGGCGCCGAGCCGCACGACCTGCTCACCGAGACCCTGGAGGACATCCGCCCGCTCGACGCCCAGGCGCTGGCCGAAGCGTGGGAGCGGCAGAAGCGGATGACGAAGCCCGCCGGGGCCCTCGGCGCCCTGGAGGTCATCTCCGCCCAGCTGTGCGGCCTCTCCCGGCGCTGCCCGCCGCCGCTGCCCGAGCCGGCCGCCGTCGCCGTGTTCGCCGGCGACCACGGGGTCCACGCCCAGGGCGTCACCCCGTGGCCGCAGGAGGTCACCGGCCAGATGGTCGCCAACTTCCTCGGCGGGGGAGCGGTGTGCAACGCCTTCGCCCAGCAGGTCGGCGCCGAGGTGTGCGTGATCGACGTGGGCGTCAAGGGTGAACTGCCCGGCCAGCCCGGCCTGATGCCCCGCAAGGTGCGGGCCGGCACCGCCGACATCACGGCGGGTCCCGCCATGAGCCGTGAAGAGGCCCTGCGCGCCGTCGAGGTCGGCATCGAGACCGCCCGCGACCTGGTGGCGGCCGGCAACCGGGCGCTGCTCACCGGGGAGATGGGCATCGCCAACACCACGGTGGCCGCCGCGCTGATCGCCGTGTTCACCGGCTCGGAACCGGCGGAGGTCACCGGCCGGGGCACCGGCGTGGACGACGACACCCACGTCCGCAAGGTCGACGTGGTGCGCC
The DNA here is from genome assembly GCF_042731495.1 of Streptomyces sp. NPDC059853. Taxonomy (NCBI): domain Bacteria; kingdom Bacillati; phylum Actinomycetota; class Actinomycetes; order Kitasatosporales; family Streptomycetaceae; genus Streptomyces; species Streptomyces sp. NPDC059853. The sequence continues at coordinate 1,058 of NZ_JBHWJL010000436.1, read as the reverse complement.
GCGCCCTGCACCTGCACCAGCCCGACGCCGCCGACCCCATCGGCGTGCTCGCGGCCGTCGGCGGCCTGGAGCACGCCGCGCTCACCGGGTTCATCCTCGGCGGGGCCTCGCTGCGCGTGCCGGTGATCCTGGACGGGGTCAGCGCAGGGGCGGCGGCCCTCGCCGCGCGCGCCATCGCGCCCGAGGCCGTCTCGGTGTGCGTCGCCGGCCACCGCAGCGCCGAGCCGGGCCACATGGCCGCGCTCACCGCGCTCGGCCTGCGCCCGCTCGTCGACCTCGACCTGCGGCTCGGCGAGGGCACCGGGGCGCTGCTGGCGCTGCCGGTGGTGCAGAGCGCCGCCCGCGCCATGCGGGAGGTCGCCACCTTCGACGCGGCAGGCGTCAGCGACAAGAACTGAGAAACGTACTGTGTGGGGGTGGCGCCCGGGCATCCGCCCGGCCGCCGCCCGCCCCCGGCCGCTCCGGTGTCGCAGCGGCGCCCCCGCCCGTCCCCAGGAGCCGCGCCACCCATGTCAGCAGCGCCTCACCCCGATCCTCCCGCGTACCCCGTCGGCCTGCGGCTGGCCGGGCGCCGTGTCCTGGTGCTCGGCGGCGGCACCGTCGCCCAGCGCCGGCTGCCCGCCCTGCTCGCCGCCGGTGCCGCCGTGGAACTGATCGCGCCCGCCGTCACGCCGTCCGTCCAGGCCATGGCCGAGGCCGGGGAACTGCGCTGGGAGCGGCGCGGCTACCGGCCGGGCGACCTGGCGGGCGCCTGGTACGCGCTGGTCGCCACCGACGACCCCGAGGTCAACGCCGCCGCCTCCGCCGAGGCCGAGCGCGAGCGGGTGTGGTGCGTCCGCAGCGACGACGCCGGTGCCGCCACCGCCTGGACCCCGGCCACCGGACGCAGCGACGGCGTGACGGTGGCGGTGCTCACCGGCCGCGATCCGCGCCGGTCGGCGGCCGTACGGGACGCCGTCGTCGAAGGGCTGCGCGAGGGCACCCTGGGCGCGCCGCGCCGCCGCGACCGTACCCCCGGGGTGGCGCTGGTGGGCGGCGGGCCCGGCGACCCCGAGCTG
>NZ_JBHWJL010000435.1:0-3118 GCF_042731495.1 Streptomyces sp. NPDC059853 | reverse complement strand
GCGGCGTCCAGGACGGTGCGGATCAGGGCCGTCTCCTCCTCGGGGGTCAGCCGATCCTCGTCCAGGCAGTTGATGGCCTGGGTGGCTTCGATGGCGTTGCTGTAGCTGCCGTCCGCCTCGCGCTGGTAGTAGCCGTCCTGGAGTCCCAGCAGCGTCTCGCCGCGTCCGTCCCGCACCTCGCGGATGCCCTCGACGATCAGCGGCCAGGCGGACTCGGCGTACAGTCCGGCGACGACTCCGTCGATCGCGTTGGCGTAGCTGAGTTCGCGTCCGTCCCCGGCCGGGACGGGCTCGTCCAGCAGGGGCCGGACGATCTCCTGGAAGCGTTCGGTCACCGCCTCGGGGTCGGTGCCCAGCGGGCAGTCGGGCTGTGCGGTGCAGGCGGCGCCCATCAGGTCGAACGACCGCTGGAGGCCGGTGAACTGCTGTGCGCGCCGTTCCGCGGTGCCGGCGTAGGGGTCCATCGGCCCGTCCAGCACGAGCGCCCTGACGTTCTCGGGGAACATCTCGGCGTAGACGGCGCCCAGCCGGGAGCCGTAGCTGGTGCCGAGGTAGCTCAGCCGGTCGTCGCCGAGCACCGCGCGCAGGACGTCCATGTCGCGCGCGGCGTCGCGGGTGCCCACGTGGGCGAGCGCCTTCTCGCCGCCGGACCGTTCGGCGCACTGTTCCGTCCAGCGCCGGGAGTCCTCGTCCGTCCAGCCGCCGAGGACGTGTGGTTCCGATATGACGCCGGCCTCGCGTTCGGCGTCGCTGTAGCAGTCCAGGGCGGGCCGGGAGGCGCCGGTGCCGCGCGGGTCGAAGCCGATGAGGTCGAACCGTTCCGTGACCGGGCTGTCCGGTCCCAGCAGGCCGATCAGCGCGGCGAAGTTCATGCCGGGGAATCCGGGGCCGCCCGGGTTGGTCAGCAGGGAGCCGAGGGGTTCGCCCCGGGCGGGCAGCCGCAGCAGGGCGATCGAGGCGGTGGCGCCGTCCGGGTCGGTGTAGTCCAGCGGTGTCTCCAGGCGGGCGCACTCGAACCGCTCGTCCGCGAAGAGTTCCGCGTCCGCCGCGGTGGTGGCGTAGGGCTCGCACGGCTCGAAGGCCAGTTCCTGCTCGTAGAAGCGCCGCAGGTCGCCGGAGGACGCGTCGGGGGTGGTCCCGGAGGGCTCCTCGGAGCTTTCCGTCGTGCAGGCGCCGAGTGCTCCCACCATCAGCAGCGTCGCGCCGAACGCTGTCAGGCGGCGGGTACGGGCACGGATACGCATGGTCCTCCTCATGGGTCACCGGCGCGGTGGCCGGTGGTGGCCGGTGGGTGGGTTCCATGCTTCCGGCGGCGGGGGGCCGCGGCGACTGCCGTAAGTCATCGGTGCGGATGACGGATGTAACGCGGAGGCGGTGACATTCTTCTGACGGTGCGTCATCCGGGGTGTCCCCGGGCCGTGCTCCGCTCCGGGGACACCGTTGCGAGGCAAGTCGTGTTCATGCCACGCTTTCCGCGCGGGGTCCGCTCCGGGGGCACCGGGGCACGGGCCGTCACGGCTGTCGAGAAGGGCGGATCCGTCCATGTCCCTGCTGAGAAGAACGGTACGGAGCGGCCCGCTCGGCCTGCTGCTCACCGTCGGCCTGCTGGCCCTGACCGTCCTGCTGGCCTCCTCCGTCGGTGCCTCGGCCGAGGGCGACCCCGCCGCCACCGGGCGCCCCGGTGCCGAACACCGCTGGGTGCACAGCTGGACGGCGATGCCGCAGCTCACCGAGCCGCACAACATGCCGCCCCCGCCGTTCACCGGGGACGACGCCGTCCTGGTGGACACCACCCTGCGGCAGACCGCCCGGCTGACCACCGGCGGCGACCGGCTGCGGCTGCGGTTCTCCAACGCCTTCGGCGACACCCCGCTGCCGCTCACCGCCGTGACGGTGGCCCTGCCGGTGGACGGCCGGGCCGGGGTCCCCGGCATCCGGCCGGAGACCCTGCTCCCGGTCACCTTCAACGGACGCGCCTCGGTCACCGTCCCCGTCGGCGCGCAGATCGTCTCCGATCCGCTGGAGCTGCCGCTGGCCGCCGGGAGCAATGTCACGGTCACCACGTATCTGGCGCAGGGCCAGCCCTCGCTCGCCCTCACCGGCCATCCGGGCTCACGGACCACGTCCTACCTGCTGAAGGGCGATCACACGACGGCCGCCGAGCTGCCGGGGGCGACCCCGGCCACCCGCTGGTACCTGCTGAGCGGCATCGAGGTGACGGCCCCGGCCGGGACCGCCGCCGTCGCCGTCCTCGGCGACTCGCTCAGCGACGGCCGCGGCTCCACCATCAACGGCAACGACCGCTGGCCCGACCGGCTCTTCGACCGGCTCCAGGAGCGGGGAGACACCAGCGCGGTCGCCGTCCTCAACCAAGCGGCCGGCGGCAACCGCATCCTCCTCGACGGTCTCGGCCCCAACGCGCTGGCGCGCTTCGACCGCGACATCCTCGCGCACACCGGCGTCGCCTGGCTGATCGTGTTCGAGGGCGTCAACGACATCGGCAACGCGCCCGCGACGGCCGCCGATCAGCAGGCGCTGGCGGCGGAACTCATCGCCGCCTACGAGCAGATCATCGTCCGGGCGCACGCCCACGACATCCCGGTGTACGGGGCCACGCTGCTGCCGTTCGCGGGCCATGCCCTGTACGACGACCCGGCCGGGCACCGGGAGGCGGCCCGGCAGACCGTCAACTCCTGGATCCGCACCGGCGGTGCCTTCGACGCCGTCCTCGACTTCGACCGGGTGGTCCGCGATCCGGACGACCCGGCGCGCCTGCACCCCGCGTTGCACGACGGCGACTGGCTGCACCTCAACCCGGAGGGCTACCGGCTGCTGGCCGAGGCCGTCCCCGCCGACCTGTTCACCGGGTCGTGGGCACCGGCCCGCTGACGGACTCCGGCGTCCGCACTCCGCGGCAGCAGCACCTCGATGAGGAGGACCCCTCAGATGGCAGTGATGCGCAAGACCGTATCGGCCACCGCCGCAGTCCTGGCCGTCGGTGTGGCCGTCGCCCTGCCCGCACACGCCACCACCGCGGACCAGCCCCAGGGCTTCATCACAGGCGCCGACGCCCCCGGCACGATCGACGACAGCTATATCGTCATACTCGAGGACTCCA
>NZ_JBHWJL010000434.1:0-3122 GCF_042731495.1 Streptomyces sp. NPDC059853 | reverse complement strand
CCACCGCCCCCGGCCACTGGACCCCGGTGCCCTCCTTCACCGGCCGCGGCACCGAGACCACCGCCCTGGTGGCCCGCCTCACCGGCGAACGCCCCGGCACCGAACTCATCTGCGGCGCCCCCGGCATCGGCAAGACCGCACTCGCCCGGCACGTCGCCGACCTCGTCCGCGACCGCTTCCCCGGCGGCTGCCGCCTCCTCGACATGGCAGGCCCCGGCACGGAACCGCGGGTGGACGCCGACCCGCACACCCTGCTCGTCCTCGACGACGTCACCGACCCCGAACAGGTCCGCCCGCTGCTCTCCGCCCGGCGCGGCGCCGCCACCCTCGTCACCAGCCGCCGCCACCTCGCCGCCCTCGTCGCCACCCACGGCGGCCGGGTCACCCGCCTCGACCTCTTCACCCCCGCCGAGGCCCACGCCCTGCTGCGCGCCGCCCTCGGCCCCGAACGGGTCGCCGCCGAACCCGGCGCCGCCGCCGAACTCGCCCTGCTGTGCGGACGCCACCCGCTCGCCCTGCGCATCGCCGCCGCCCGGCTGCTCACCCGCCCCGCCCTGCGGCTCGCCGACGCGGTGGACTGGCTCACCGACGACCCGCTGGCCCGCCTCACCCTCCCCGACGACCCGCGGCTGTCCGTCCCCCGCGTGCTGGACGGCGCCCTCGCCCGGCTCCCGCCGCCGCTGCCCGAGGTGTTCGCGGCACTGGGCCGGCTCGGGCGCGACCACTTCCACCCCGCCGACGCGGCGGGCGCCGTGGCCGGCCCGTTCGACCTGACCGCGTCCGAGACCGAGACCGCCCTGGAGCGCCTGGCCGACGCCGGCCTGCTGGAGGACGGGCCGCCCGGCCCGTACCGCATGCATCCGCTGCTGCGGGGCTACGCCAGAACCCGAGACCGACAGAAGGTGTGAGACAGGCATGGCCGCAGCGTTCGACAACCTCGCCGGCGTCCGCCCGCGCATCCGGCGCGACGTGCTGTACACCCGGACCCCGGGCGGGGTCCTGTTCCACAACGCCGACGGCGGCTTCCATCTGACCGGGCGCACCGCGTACAAGTTCGCCACCCTGCTGGTGCCGCACCTGGACGGCGGCACACCGCTGCGCGAGATCTGCGCCGGGATGGGCGACCGGCAGCGCGAGATGGTCGCCTCGCTGGTCGGCTCGCTCCTCGAACGGGACTTCGCGCGCGACGCCCGCGAACCGGCGGCGGGCGACGCGGACGTGCTCCCGGCGGAGGTCGCCGAACGGTTCGCCGCCCAGATCGCCTACGTCGACCACTACGCGGACGACGCCCGGCAGCGGTTCGCCCGTTTCCGCGCCACCCGGGTCCTGGTCCTGGGCACCGGGGAGACGGCCGAGTGGGCCCAGCTGAGCCTCATCCGCAACGGCGCCGCCGCCGTCACCGCCGAGCAGGTCGGGGCGCGGGCACGGGAGGAAGCCGCCGGGGCGGGGGCGCGGCTGACGGCCGGCACCGACCCGGCGGACGCCGACGTGGTACTCGTCACCGGCGCCGACGCGCTGATCCGCACCCACGCGCTGCTGTCGGCCGGACTGCCCGCCGGACAGCGGGTCATCCCCGTGTGGACCTTCGGCGAGCGGGTCGTCACCGGCCCCGCCGCCGTGGCCGGTGGCAGCGGCTGCGTCTCCTGCGCCCTGCTGCGGCTGGGCGCCTCGGTGGACGCCCAGGCCGCCGCCGAACGCTGGAGCGAGATCGCCTCCGGCGCGGTCACCGAACCCGGCGCGCCGGGTGGCGGACCGCTGACCGGTCCGATCGCGGCGATGACCGGGAATCTGCTCGGCTACGAGGTCTTCCGCACGGCGACCGGCGCGCTGCCCGCCGAGACGGACGGCCAGATCCTCATCCAGGACCTGGACTCGCTGGACGTCGTCGCCGAACCGCTGCGCGCCCACCCGCGCTGCCAGCTGTGCGGCCCCGGCGCGGCGGCGGCCCGCGGCGACGGCGGCACCGAAGCGGACGCGGCCACCGCCGCGCTGCCCGGCGCCCTGAGCGTGGCCGTCACCGCGACCGTGGCCTCCGCACGCGACGCCGAGGCCCTGGTGGACCGGCTGAACGGCCTGTCCACCGCCCTGGTCCGGCCCCACGCCGGGGTCTTCGCCCGCTACGACGACGAGTCGCTGACCCAGCTGCCGCTCAAGGTGGCCCGGCTGGAACTCCCGCTGGGCAGCGCCGGAGGCCGCCGCACGATCGCCGCCTTCGACGTGCACCACCTCGCGGGCGCCCGGCTCCGCGCGCTGCGCACGGCGGCAGCCGTGTACGTGGAGCGCGTCGTCCCCGCCCCGCTGCTGCCCGGCGGCCCCGGCGCGCTGCCGGTGGCGCTCGCCGGCCGCACGGAGGAGGTCGCGGCGTGGAGCGCGGTCACCTCGCTGCTGACCAAGGAACGGACCGCCGTACCCGCCGCCGCGCTGCGCCCGTACGGCCCGCACAACCGGGACGGACGCCAGGTGGCGGGCAGCGGCGGCACCGGCGCGGGCGAGAGCACGGCGGAGGCGGCCGGGCACGCACTGCTGTCGGCGCTGGCCCTCGACGCCCTGACCCGCGCGCTGCACGGCACCACCCGGATCCGTCCCCTGGAGCCGGTGACCGGGGACGGTACGGGGGAGGGCGACGGCGCGGCGGGCGGCCCGGCCGGGGGCGCCGCGACCGGTGCCGCAGCCGGCGGTGGCACCGGGACGGGGGCCACGGCGCCCGGCGCTCCCGCCGACGGCGGGCCGGATGTCCGGACCGCCCTCGCCACGGACGGCACCCACGGCGCGGCGGCGGGCGGTGCCGACGCCGCCGCCCACGACGCCACCGCGGACGCCGAGCTGACGTTCCTGCACACCTCGGCGCGGCGGCTCCAGCTCGCCGTCGACCTGCTCGACCTCGGCGAGGCGGAACGGTCCGGCGCCCATGTGGCGCTGGCCCGCGCGGCGGACGGCCGGTGGGCGATCGGCGCCGGCCTCGGCCGCCGCGCGGCGGCGGTCACCGCGCTGCGCGACCTGCTCGGCCAGGCCCAGCTGCCCGGCGCCGACCCGGGCGACCCGCTGCTGCCCGACCTGGCGCCCGGCACCCTCGCCGTCACCGACGGCCCGGCCCCGGCCGCCCCCGACACCACCCTGGACAC
>NZ_JBHWJL010000433.1:0-3131 GCF_042731495.1 Streptomyces sp. NPDC059853 | reverse complement strand
GGATCTGCTGCTGGACCCCGCGCGCTGGCCGGCGCCCGGCCGGGTGGCGCTGATCGCCTGCGAGAGCGGCGGCGATCCGCGGTTCGCCGACGCGCTCGGGCTGACGGCGGCGATGCTCCACGCGGGCGCCGAACTCGTGACGGCCACCCGCTGGCCGCTGCCCACCGACCGGGCCCTCGCTCTCGCGGGCGCCCACCCGGCGGCCCGTCCGCTCCAGGAGGCGATCCGCGCGATCGACACGGCGCACGAGAGCGACGACCCGGTCCGCGCCCTGGCCGGCTGGCAGCGCGAGCGGCTGACCGCGTGGCGCCGGGAGCGCACGATCGACCACGCCCCCCTGCTGTGGGGCGCGTTCACCACGACCACCGGCTAAGCGCTCCCCTCCCGCGGCGCGCCCTCCGGCCGGCCGGTGACGCGCCAGGCGCCGACCTCGGCGTACCCGGAGTCGTACACACCCGATCCGTCGCCGGGCCGCAGGGCGTAGTGGTGCAGATTGCCTCCCCAGTACCGGAGGATGCGGCCGAGTTCGGCGGCCGTCTCCCCGCCCATCCGGCCGGCCTCCAGGTCGACTTCGAGTACGAACTTCACGGCGTTCCTCCCGTTGACGGCACGACTTCCCTCAATGGTTTCATTGACGTGCCCTGTGAGACTTGGCCGGAGAGAACACCGCGGGGACCGGCGCCTGGGCAGGAAAAGTCTCCATCGAGGCTGAGGCCGGTCGCGGCCACGCGGACGCCCCGCGCACACCCCCCGACTCCACCCGCCGCCCGCCCACCGCGACCCGTGCCCTGCCGCGCCGCGCATGCTGTCCGCCGGTGGCGGCAGGTGCAGCGCTCGCCGCAGCACGCGCGGCCACCCCGCCGCGGGAGGACGACCGTCCACCGTGCGGCTGACCACACCCGACGCCCCCTCGAGAACGGGCCCCCCTCCGCCGAGAAGGCTTCAGCGCGGCCCCCAGGCACCACCCTGGTGCAGCCCGGGCCCGGTCCCCGCCCGCCCCGGGGCGGGCAGCCGGCGGCCGAAGGAGGTGTGCTGCGGCGGAAGCAGCTCGCTCGGCTGCACCACCGCGTACCCCTCCCCCATGAAGCTCAGCTCCCAGCCCTCACCGGTGGCCCCACGCCGCCGCCAGACGGAGCGGGCCGCCGTCTGGGCCTGCATCTGCACCCGCAGCGCGGTCGTCCAGGCGACCACCGCGTCGGCGTCCGCGCTCACATAGCGGTCGGGCGTCACGGGCATCACCAGCGGCGCGCCGGAGGTGGTGAGGGCGACCTTGCCCTGACCGCTGAAGACCAGGTTGTACGCGCCGACCCCGGCGATGCCGTACTGGCTCTCCACCGAGATCACCTCCCAGTGCAGATGGGAGTCGAAGCCGAGCACGTAGGCGCTGTCCACGGTGAGGCCGTCGTGACCGACCTCCAGGACGTGCACGTGCTGGGCGAGGTTGGCGAGGTAGACGGTGCCCCGGCCGAAGCAGCGCATCAGCGGCAGGATCTCGCCGGTGGCGAGCTGGGCGTACTGCTGGTGGCGGCTGAGGTATTCGCCGTCGAACTCCACCATGCCTTCGAAGGCCACCATGGAGCCGGCGCGGGCGACCAGGTCCTCGCCGTCGTCGAGCCGTACCCGCAGCATGCGCGGGTTCTGCGGGGCGAAGCGCTCGGTGGACTGGGTCACCGTGTGGTTGAAGATGGTGCTCTGCATCGTGCTCTCCCCCGTGCCTACGCCTGCTGCTGGTGCTGCTGCTCGGTGAGCCGTTCGGTGCTGTCCTCGCTGGGCTGGACGACGACGAACCCCTCGCCGCTGAACGCGAGCTGGTACGCCTCGCCGCTGCCGCGCCCGATGAGGGAGGACGCCTTGAAGCTGCGCCTGCCCTTCATCTCAAGACCGGTGGACCAGGCGACCAGCGCGTCCGGGTCCACGAAGACTTCCCCGGCGCGTGCGCAGTCGATGACCACGGGGACGCCGCGGCTGGTGACGGCGACCCAGCCGGTGCCGGAGAGGCCGAAGTTGAAAAGCCCCTGGCCGGTGAACTTGGCCATGCCCTTGACCCGCTGGACGCCCCACTCCAGATGGGCGTCGAAGGCGAGGACGTTGGTGGCGTTGACCGACAGGTTCTCGTCGTGGAGCGGGACGCAGACGACGTTCGCGCCGTAGTCGGCGAGGTAGAGGACGCCGTCGCCGTGGCAGCGCATGAGGGGCAGGCTCTCGCCGCTGAGCCACTGGGAGGCGACCGAGCGCAGCGCGGCCGGGTTGGACTCGTACTGGACGAAGCCCTCGTAGGCGACCATCGAGCCGGTCCTGGCGAGGAGGTCGGCGCCGGTCCGCATGGCGATCTTGGCCATGGTCGGGCCGTGGTTTTCCATCCGGGCGGTGGGCGGGGTCGGGGCGTGGCCGGACACCATCTGCTGATCCATCATCGCTCCGTCAGATCTCGAACGGCTGGACGATCACGAAGTTCCCCGGGGCGCCTCGGAACTGGAGCTGGGTGGTCTCCCCGCTGTCCCCGGGGTAGGCGTGGCGGCGCAGCCGTACCTGGTGGGCGACCAGCACCTGGGCGGCGGCCGACCAGGCGATGGTGGCGTTGGCGTCGGTGAAGGTCATGGGGGTGACGGGCAGGACGAGGGGTTCGCCGTGGGTGGTGACGACGACGGTGCCGTGGCCGTGGAACTGGAGCGCGTACAGCGAGCCGCCGGGGATGCCGTGGCCGTCGATGCGGCGCACCTCGTGCTCCAGGGATTCGTCGAAGGCGAGGACGTGCTGGGACGCCACGCACAGGGCGTCGCCCTGGAGTTCGACGGGGTGCAGGCGGGTGGCCTCCTCGGCGAGGTAGACCTGGCCGGTGCCGGAGACGCGCATGAGGGAGCCGAAGCCCTCGCCGGTCATGCCGCTGACGATGCGGCGTTTGATGCCGCCGCCCTTGTAGGCGAAGTCGACGTCGCCCTGGTAGAGCACCATGGAGCCGAGCCGGGCCATGATGGGCCGGCCGTCGTCGGCGGCGAGGTCGACGCGGACGAGCTGCGGGTTCTGGAGGCTCCAGCGGCCGGCGCCCTCGCCGAGGGCGCCGAAGGCGTCCAGGGCGGTGCGCGCGCCGCCGGTGGGCGGGGCGGGCAGCGGTTCGGCCGCCATCGGCGTGG
>NZ_JBHWJL010000432.1:0-3138 GCF_042731495.1 Streptomyces sp. NPDC059853 | reverse complement strand
ACATCTGGGCGGACTTGCGGGCGTGTACTGAGGCGCAGTACACGCAGTCGGTCACAGTGGCTGCCGGTGGCGCGCATGCCCACCGTGGACCAGGTGTCCTCGACCGTCAGCCGGTCCACCGGCACCAGGACGGACACGCCGCGGGCGCTCCCGTCGGGGGCGGCTTCGCGGGCGCTGAAGATCGCCCAGTCGTCGTGCAGGATCCCGGAGGCGTACGGCCAGGCGCCGGTCAGCAGATAGCCGCCGTCGGTGGCGACCACCTGGCCGGGGGCGACGAAGACGGAGGCGAGCTTGGCCCCGGGCCGGTCGCCGAACACCTCGTCGCGTGCCCGGCGGGGGAAGCGGGTGGCGAGCAGGTTGGAGCCGTTGATGTTGTTGACGACCCAGGAGGTGGAGGGGCAGTAGTGCGCGAGGGCCTTGGTGACCTCGCTGAGGGTGCGGACGTCGCCCTCCAGGCCGCCGTACTCCTTCGCGGTCCACACCATGCCCACCTGGGAGGTGTCGATGGCGTGGACGGAGGCGTCGGGGAGCCGGCGGGTGCGGTCGCCCTCGGCGACCCCGTCCGCGAGCACCGGCCCGATGGCGTGCACCCGCTCCACGAGGTCCGCGCACAGATCCTTGGTGTCCGCTCGTGCGATCGTCATGAGGTCGCGTTCACCGTTCCTCCCGGTCCGAGATGAGGCGGGTGATGTCGAAGTAGTCGCGCCAGGCGGCGATCCGGCCGTCCCGCAGCTCGAAGGCGGCCATCACCTTGAGGTTGCGGGCGATGGGGGTGCCGTCGGCGCGCAGCATGTTCTCGGTGCGCTCCATCAGCACGGTGTCGCCGACGGCGGCGACATGGCGGACGCGCGCCTCCAGCCGGGCGAAGTCGGGCGGCATGAGCGCCATGATCTGCTCCTTGCCCACGCACACCGGCGATCCGGGGTTCTCCCACACGCAGTCGTCGGTCAGATACCGGTCCACGGCCGCCCGTACGCCCTCGGTGGTGGGCCCCATCGCGGTCAGGAACGCGCGGACGATCCGTTCGCCCCCGCCGTCGGCGCCCGCCGCGCTCACGCGCTCGCTCCGGCGTCCGGGCCGGTGCCGGGGTGCCCGAGGGCGCGGCGGACGGCTGCCGCCAGTTCGGGTTCGGCCCGCGTCCCGGCGTGCGGGCTGCGCCAGGCGACGTGCTGGTCGGGGCGGACCAGCACGGCGCCGTCGTCGCCGATGCCGCGCACCGCCGACCAGGTGCCGTCCTCGTCGCGGAACCCGGCCGGTTCGTCGGCGGCGGTGCCGATGGCCACCACCTCCAGCGGTACGCCGTACGCCTGCGCGACCTCCTTGGCCGCCGGCCGCCAGACGTCCGCGTCCGGGCCGGTGATCAGGACGAATCCGCCGGTGCGGCCCACCAGGTCGTGGGTGCTGAGCCGTTCGGTGCCCCGGGTCAGCCAGGCGTGCGGCAGCCGGTGGCCGGGCCGGGTGACGGGGTGGTGGACGCTGCCCATCGGGTCCAGCGGCGGGCGCGGGGTGCCGTCCGGCACCAGAGCGCCCTGCTCGTAGGAGAAGCCGATCTCGATGTCGTGCGCCTGGTACTCCACCCGCTGGGTGGCGAAGACCTCCGCCGTCCTGGCGCGCAGGGTCTCCCCCATCGGGGTGTCGGCGAACAGCGCGCGGAAGTTGGCCCGGGTGGTCTCGGGCGGCGCGCCGGGCATCAGGCCGAGGCCGGCGTGCAGGACGCCGTGGTTGCGGAAGGCGAACATGGCCCATTCCATGGAGCGGCGTGCGACCGGCAGCCGCTCGGACTCGTAGGAGTCCAGCAGTTCCTCGCCCGCGGTGCCGCCGAGCACGGCCGCCAGTTTCCAGGCGGCGTTGTGGGCGTCCTGGACGGCGGTGTTCAGGCCGAGTCCGGTGGCGGGCGGCTGGCGGTGCGCGGCGTCGCCGGCCAGCAGGACGCGGCCCACCCGGAAGGTCCTGGCGATGACGGCCTCGGGTGTGTACCGGCTGACCTGGTGGACGGTGACGTCCAGCTCGGGCAGTTTGAGCAGTTCCCTGACCCGGGCGACGGTGGCCTCCTCCCCCAGGTCGAGTTCGATTCCGGCGGGCAGGTGGAAGTGCAGTGCCCACTCCTGTGAGGCGAGCCCCCAGCCGGGGCCCATGGCGACCATGCCGTAGCGGGAGATCAGGCCGCCGTCGGGGCTGACGAAGTTGGTGATGAGCACCTTGTCGCCGCTCCACCACCGGGAGAGATCGGCGCTGAAGTGCACGGAGATGACGTTCCAGGAGCCGCCGTCGCCGTCCATGGTCACGCCGAGGGTGTCGCCGATGCTCCGGCCGCCGTCCGCGCCCAGCAGATAGCGGGCCCGTACGGTGCGGGTGGTGCCGGTGGTGCGGTCGGTGATCCGGGCGGTGACGCCGTCGGCGTCCTGGGTGAACTCCTCCATCAGGTGGTGGAAGCGCACCATGCCGGGGGCCCGTTCCTCGGCGTGCCGGCGCAGCAGCGGCTCCAGGCGGTGCTGCGGGAGGTTGGTGGAGGGGCAGGGGCTGTCGGCCGCGTAGGCGGCGGCGGTGCTGCCGCCGCCGAAGGAGTCCATGCGGTGCAGGTCGCGGGCGTCCAGTTCGCCGTCGCCGGCCAGGGAGGTGCGCCAGGCGACCTCGCTCATGTGGGCCAGCGGGGCGCTGAGCGCGTACACGTCGTCGGCCACGCCGTGCTGGCGGAAGATCTCCATGGTCCGCTGGTTGAGGTAGTGCGCGCGGGGCAGCACGGAGGTGGAGGCACGTCGTTCGACCAGCAGGTGCCGTACCCCCAGGTCGGACAGGAAGAGCGAGGCGGTGAGTCCGCAGCCGCCTCCTCCGACGATGAGCACCGGGACTTCTTCGTCAATCATGGTTCTCTCTCCGCGGTCGGGCCGGTGTGGCCGGGGATGGAACGGGGTGGTGGGGCGGCGCCGGGGCGCCGATCAGGGCGGGGTGAGGAGTGCGCGGGCGCCGCGCACGCCGCGCGGGCTGTTCCAGCCGACGACGCCGACGGGGCGGCCGGCGGCCTCGGCGACCGCGACGAACGTGCGGGTGGCCGGGTCGCCCTCGGTCACCCGGAGGCGGTCGCCGGCCGCCGGGTCGCCGACCACCTGGACGCGTACGCCGTGCTGGTCGGTCCAGAAG
>NZ_JBHWJL010000431.1:0-3138 GCF_042731495.1 Streptomyces sp. NPDC059853 | reverse complement strand
GCGCCTCGGGCTCGCGGACACCGGTGGCGACCTCGCACTCGTCGAGGTTGCCGACGGCCACCGAGGCATGCCGCAGGGCCTCGGCGTAGTACGGGCGGGCCTGGTCGGGGTCGCGCCAGAACATGGGGCGCCAGTCGAGGTCGAAGACGGTGGCGACCCGCTCCTCCCGTCCCGGGTCGCGGGCGGCGAGCGCGGCCAGGGTGGCGGTGCGGCTGGGTTCCTCGCTCAGCCCGGTGCCGGTCACCCAGAAGATCCGGGCGGCGGCGACGGCCGCGAGGTCGAGTTCGCCGGGGTGGATGACGAGATCGGGGGCCTTGGGCCGCCGGTAGAAGTAGAGCGGGAAGTCGTCGGGCGGGAAGAGCTCGCAGAAGGTGAGGGGGGTGGGGTAGGCGGCCACCGGCGTCACCCAGCGGTCGTCCACCCCGAACTCCCGCAGCGCCCGGTGGCAGAAGTCGCCGAACGGGTCGGCGCCGGTGCGGCTGATGACGGCGGTGCGCCGGCCGAGCCGGGCGGCGGCGACGGCCACATTGGTGGCGGAGCCGCCGAGGAACCGGCCGAAGGTCTCGACCTCGGAGAGCGGGACGCCGGTCCGCAGGGGGTAGAGGTCCACCCCGATGCGGCCCATCGTGATGAGGTCCATGGCCATGCCGAACCGCCCCTTCCGGTTGCCGCCGAGCGCGCCGATCGCCTCTCAGATGTAGACCGGGCGGGACCGCCTGTCAATGGTTTGTCTTTACATAATGACATCCATACTCCCCCGGGGGTACGGTCGTTACCGGCGTGGACGCAACGACGTGGACGACGTTGGAAGGCAGGCGTGTGCATGGACCTCGACCGCATCCGCATCGGATCCGCCCCCGACTCCTGGGGTGTCTGGTTCCCCGATGATCCGCAGCAGACCCCCTGGCAGCGTTTCCTCGACGAGGTGGCCGAGGCCGGCTACCGCTGGATCGAACTCGGCCCGTACGGCTATCTGCCCACCGACCCGGCCCGGTTGCGGGACGAGCTGGACCGCCGCCGGCTCACCGTCTCGGCCGGCACCGTCTTCACCGCCCTGCACCGCGGCCCGGCCGTGTGGGACGCCACCTGGGAGCACGTCGCGAAGGTGGCCTCGCTGACCGCCGCGATGGGCGCGCGGCACCTGGTGGTCATCCCCGAGTTCTGGCGCGACCCGGTGACCGGCGAGCGCACCGACCCGGAGAAACTGAGCCCCCATCAGTTCCGCGATCTGACCGAGGGCACCGAGCGGCTGGGCCGCGAGGTGCGCGAACGGTACGGGCTGTCCATCGTCGTCCACCCGCACGCCGACACCCATCTGGACACCGAGGAGCACGTCACCCGCTTCCTGGACGCCACCGACCCGGCCGCCGTCGGCCTCTGCCTGGACACCGGCCACTACGCCTACTGCGGCGGCGACAGCGTCCGGCTCATCAAGACCTACGGGGAGCGGCTCGGCTATCTGCACCTCAAGCAGGTGGACCCGGCGATACTGGCCGAGGTGCGCCGCGACGGCACCCCGTTCGGCCCGGCCGTGGCCAGCGGCGTGATGTGCGAACCACCGCGCGGACTGCCGGACCTGCCGCCCGTGCTGGCCGCCGCCCAGGGCCTGGGGGTCGATCTGTTCGCGATCGTCGAGCAGGACATGTACCCGTGCCCGCCCGACCAGCCGCTGCCGATCGCCACCCGCACCCGCCGCTACCTGCGCTCCTGCGGGGCGTGAGGGCGCACCGCAGAACGGAGAAAGGCTCCCCGTGAACACTGAGAACCCGCTGGGCATCGCCGTCATCGGCACCGGCCGGATGGGCGCCGACCACGTACGGCGCATCGACCGGGTCATCAGCGGCGCGTACGTCGCCGCCGTCGCGGACGTGGACGAGGGCCGCGCCAAGGAGGTGGCGGGCACGGCCGGACCCGGCTGCACCGCGCACACCGACCCCGCAGCCGCCATGGACGCCCCCGGGGTGGGCGCCGTCCTCATCGCCTCCCCGGGCGCCGCGCACGAGGCGCAGCTGCTCGCCGCGCTGGAACGCGATCTGCCGGTGCTGTGCGAGAAGCCGCTCACCCCCGACCCGGAGGCCGCGCTGCGGGTGATGGCAGCCGAGCAGGCGCTGGGCCACCGGCGGATCCAGGTGGGCTTCATGCGCCGGTACGACCACGAGTACACGCAGTTGAAGCGGCTGCTGGCCGAAGGGCGGTACGGCAGGCCGCTGATGCTGCACTGCCGGCACCGCAACACCGTCTCGCACCCGCTGTTCACCACCGAGATGCTGATCAGTGACTCGGTGGTGCACGAGATGGACGCCGCCCGCTGGCTGCTGGAGCAGGAGCTGACCGCCGTCACGGTACTGCGGCCCGTCCCCTCCTCGGGGGCCCCGGACGGGCTCGGCGATCCGCAGCTGGTGATCTTCGAGACCAGTGGCGGCGCCCTGGTGGACGTGGAGATCTTCGTCAACTGCGGCTTCGGCTACCAGGTGCAGGCCGAGGCGGTGTGCGAGCGGGGCACGGCCCGCATCGGCGACGCGCACGGGCTGCTCACCAACACCGCGGGGCGGTGGGGCGGGGAGATCGCGGACGACTTCATCGTGCGGTTCGCCGACGCGTACGACCGGCAGCTGCGGGAGTGGGTGGACGCCACCCGCGCCGGGCGGGTCACCGGCCCCAGCGCCTGGGACGGGTACGCGGCGGCGGCGGTGTGCGCGGCCGGGGTGGCGGCGCAGCGCAGCGGGGTGCGCACGCCCGTGGAGATGGCCGAGCGGCCGGCCTTCTACAGCCCAGTATCGTATGTCCGGACAAACTGACCGGAGCGCGGTGTTCAGAAGAGGGTGACCCGGGGTGGACCTGACGTTCAGCATCGACCGAGGCAGTCCGGTACCGCTGTACTTCCAGCTGTCCCAGCAACTCGAAGCCGCCATCGAACACGGTGAGTTGCTGCCCGGCACCCTCCTCGGCAACGAGATCGACCTCGCCGGACGGCTCGGGCTCTCCCGCCCCACCGTCCGGCAGGCGATCCAGGTCCTGGTCGACAAGGGCCTGCTGGTGCGCCGCCGCGGCGTCGGCACCCAGGTGGTGCACAGCCGGGTCCGCCGCCCCCTCGAACTGAGCAGCCTCTACGACGATCTGGAGAGCGCGGGCCAGCGG
>NZ_JBHWJL010000430.1:0-3167 GCF_042731495.1 Streptomyces sp. NPDC059853 | reverse complement strand
ACGTTTCTCTTGAGCCCGCGCCCTCCGAGATCTACACTCCCTACCTCGTCGGCTGCGTCAGTTGTGTATAAGCGACAGCTCGTACACGGAGCACCAGCGGCGCCGCCCGCCCGCCGCGGCGGCGCGGGGCTCGGGCAGCCGTTCGATGCCGTAGCCCCGCGCGCCGAGCAGCAGGCGCAGGATGTCCTCGCCCGGCCGGTCGGGGTTCTCCGCGCGCCCCAGCAGCCTGCGCGCGTGCCGGGAGGAGTCCTGACCCGGGTAGCCGCGCGGTGCGGGCACCCGGACGTCCAGCACCCCGAAGGGGTCGGTCGCCCTGGCGGCGGCGCCGGCTTCGGGCTGGTCGGTCATGGCGGAATCCTCCTGGTACGACGGCTGGTTTCTGTCCCGCGCGCACACACGGTAATGCCATGACTGCGTCACGGGGAGGGTTTTGCGGAAAACCGATCGGCCGCCCGCGTTACTGCGGCTTGTCGTAGACGCTGAACTTCCGGGCTCCGGAGCTGCCGGAGGCGAAGGCACAGCCGCCGGGGGCTGCTCAGCCGGACGGCCACGCCCTCGGGTTCGCGGAAGCCGAGCGAGTACGCGGCCTCGGTGCGCGAGCGCTGCGTGACGGTGCCGGTGCGCAGGTCGAGCCGGGTGAGGTAGGTGTTGCCACGGCCCGAGGGCGGGTTGCTGCCGCTCTCGGAGGTGTAGGCGGTGCCGGTCATCTGGTAGGCGTGGTCGCCGAGCACGGCGAAGCCCTGGAAGACCTCGGACGCGGAGACACCGGCCTGCGGCACGTCGTACAGGGCGGTGAACCGGCCGGCCTTGACGTCGGCGAGGCGCATCAGCCGGTAGCGGGCGATGCCGCCGAGCCGGTAGCGCAGGAGCAGCAGCTGGTTGAGGTTGTCGATGGACACCTGGTTGCTGGTGGAGCCGGGGACCGGGCGGATCTTGGCGAGTGAGGCGGAGCCGCTGTCGAGGACGGCGCCGTTGGTGAACCGGTAGCGGCTGAGGGCCCGGCCGTATCCGGAGGACGGGTTGGCGTCGGACTCGGTCCACAGCCAGGGGGTGGCCCCGGCGTGCTCGACGCCGATGGCCACGCCGTGGCCGAAGCCGCGGACGTACATGTGGCCGAGCTCGGCGCCGGCCGCGGTCAGCTTGGTGATGCACATGTCGCCGCGGGCGGCGCGGTCGGCGCCGGAGACGGCGGCGGGTTCGCCGGTCAGCCGCAGGCCGCCCTGCATCACCTGGATCGCGTAGAGGTGGTGGTTGACGTCGTCGAAGGCGAAGGACTGCATCACGGTGACGTGGTGCAGGGCGGCTTCGCGGATCCGGCGCTCGGCGGGCACCGAGAGATCGAACGTGCCGCCTGCCGCGGCGACGGAGGGCCCCTCGTCCGCGGCCGCGAGGGCGGGACGGGCGAGGGCGAGGCCCGCGACGCCGGAGACGGCCGCGGCCCCCGCGCCGAGGAAGAAACCGCGCCGGTTCAGCTGTGTCGTGCCGTGTTCGCTCGGTGCCATGGAGCGACCAACTCCTCGGAGGAAGCGCCGTGTTGGCTTGAACCTGACACCGCCACCGTATACGCGGTGGCGGTGCGGGCAACCGTCGTGGAGCGGGCCGGCTCAGGTACGGCTACGCGTCCCCTCCCGTCGCCGGCTGCGGCGCGGCCCCGACGAGGGACGGCGAGGCGTACCGGGACCAGGACAGACAGCCGTCGGGCGGGCAGTGCTCGGGGCGGCGTGGGTCGTGCCCCAGCTCGCGCAGCTTGGTGCGTACGGAGTCGGGCGTGCGGCCGAAGCGCGCGGCGATCCGGGCGACGGTCTCACCGGCGTGGAAACGCTGGGTCAGGTCCTCCTCGTGCTGGGGTATCCAGGGCGCGCCGTGGCCGGGGAACAGCTCCCGCAGGATGTCCCGGTCGGGGATCGGCTCGGCCACGTCGGCGGCCAGCGCCAGGGCGCGCAGTCCGCGGTTGAGGGCGATGCGCAGGGTGGGCACATCGGCGAGCGGCATGGTCAGGGAGCCGGTGGCGAGCGGCACCCGCGGTGCCGTCTCGCGCCAGCCGGTCAGGGTCAGGGTCACGGTGATGTCGTCGTCGCTGGCCAGCTCGACACGGAAGATCTTGTCGCCGAGCGGCAGTTCGTTGATGTGGCGGAATGCCATCGGACAACCCCCAGTGGTCCGACCGCCCGCAATCCCGGATGGATTGCCGCGGACTGGGTCCATTCTCCCAGCCACCACTGACAATTCCCGGGCGCGCGGGGCGCCGGAGCGCCCCGGCTCAGCCCTTGTCCAGGTACTCCTCGCGGTCGGCGTCCAGCAGCGCGTCGAGGGCGGCGCGCAGGGCGGGGGCGTCCTCCAGCTCGGGGTCGGCGGCGACCAGCGCGGTGGCCTCGGCGCGGGCGGCGGCGATGATCTCCTCGTCCTCGATGACGGCCAGCATCCGCAGGCTGGACCGGCCGCCGGACTGGGCCTGCCCCAGGACGTCACCCTCCCGGCGCTGTTCGAGGTCGATCCGGGACAGCTCGAACCCGTCCTGGGTACTGGCCACGGCGTCCAGCCGGGACCGCGCGGGGCTGCCCTCGGGCGCCTCGCTGACCAGCAGACACAGCCCGCCGGCGGTGCCGCGCCCGACCCGGCCGCGCAGCTGGTGCAGCTGGGAGACGCCGAACCGGTCGGCGTCCATGATCACCATCACGGTGGCGTTGGGCACGTTGACGCCCACCTCGATGACGGTGGTCGCCACCAGCACCTGGACCTCCCCCCCGGAGAAGCCCCGCATCACCTCGTCCTTGGCGTCCGGAGCCATCCGGCCGTGCAGGGCGGCCACACCCAGCCCGGCCAGCGGCCCGGCCCGCAGCTGGTCGGCGACCTCCAGGACCGCGAGCGGCGGACGCTGCTCGGCGCCCGCGCCGTCCGGTCCGCCGGACGCGCCCTCCCCGGCGGCGTCGCCACCGGCCCGGCTGCCCGGCTTCTTCGCCGCCTCCTTCCCGTCCTCGTCGCCGATGCGCGGGCACACCACGTACACCTGGTGGCCCGCGGCCACCTCCTCCCGCACCCGCTCCCAGGCGCGGGCGAGGAAGTGGGGCTTGTCCCGGGCGGGCACCACATGGCTGACGATCGGGGCGCGACCGGCCGGCAGCTGGTCGAGGACCGAGGTCTCCAGGTCGCCGAAGACGGTCATGGCG
>NZ_JBHWJL010000429.1:0-3188 GCF_042731495.1 Streptomyces sp. NPDC059853 | reverse complement strand
GGGTGGTGATCGCCTCCACCGAGATCTACATGCCGTTCGCGATCCTGGCGATGCTCGCCGGATTCGGCCGCCTCGACCCCGAACTGGAGCGCGCCGCCGCCTCGCTGGGCGCCGGACGGTTCGCCGTGCTGCGCCGCGTCGTCCTGCCGCTGACCGCCCCCGGCGTCCTCACCGCCTCCCTGCTGGTCTTCGTGCTCAGCCTCAGCGGCTACGTCACCCCGCGGCTGATCGGCGGCGGGCGCGTCTTCGTGCTGGCCACCGAGATCTACGACGAGGCGATGAACTCCCTGAACTGGCCGGTGGCCGCCGTGCTGTCCGTCCTGCTCCTGCTGCTGTTCGGCCTGGTCGTGGCCCTGCACCTGTGGGCGCAGCGCGTCCTGGAGGCCCGGTTCACCGGGCGGGGGAGGAAGACCACGTGAGAAGCGGCCCGGTGGCCAGGACCGGCTGGGCGGTCCTGCTGACCGTCCTGTACCTGTTCCTGCTCGCGCCCGTCATCATCGTCTTCATCGAGTCGTTCGACACGAGCACCTATCTGCGGTTCCCGCCGCAGGGCTTCAGCCTCGAACCGTACCGGCAGGTGTTCGCCAACCCGGACTTCCAGGCGGGCCTGAAGGTCAGCGCGGTGACCGCCGCGACCACCACCCTGCTCGCCCTGCTGTGCGGCGTCCCGGCCGCGCTCGCGCTGACCCGGCTGCGGTTCCGCGGCCAGGGCGCGGTGGAGGCGGCCTTCCTGTCGCCGCTGCTGGTGCCGAACATCGTGCTCGGCCTGGCACTGCTCATCCTGTTCGCCCCGATCCCGCTGACCGACACCTACTGGGGGCTGATCCTGGCCCACCTCGGCGTCACCATCCCGTACGTGGTGCGCACCGTCACGGCCGCGCTGGCCGGCGCGGACCCGCGCGCGGAGGAGGCGGCGGCCACCCTCGGCGCGGGGCCGTTCACGGTCTTCCGCCGGGTGACCCTGCCCGCCATCCGGCCCGGACTGTTCTCCGGCGGCATCATCGCCTTCCTGCTCTCCTTCGACGAGACCGTCATCTCGCTGTTCGTCTCCGGCCACACCGTCCGGCCGCTGCCGGTCGCCGTGCTCCAGTACGTCGAGTACCGCAGCGATCCGTCCATCGCGGCGCTGTCGGTGTGCCTCGTGCTGCTGTCCGTCGTGGCCGTGGTCCTGGTCGAGCGCGGCATCGGGCTGCGCCGGAGCCTGCGTCCGTAACCCCTGCCCCACCCGCCCCCGCACCCCCTGGAGTTCCCGTGTCCACCGCGCCCGCCCCGGCCTTCGACCCGGCCGCGCTGCACCGCGACAGCGTCGTCTTCAACGCCCTCGACTGCACCCCGCTGAACTGGGCGGACGAGATCTACCTGGGCAAGCTCGCCGCCTCCGGCGTCACCGCCGTCAACCACGCCGTCTCCATCTCCCAGGACTACGACGCGGCGGCGGCCGGTATCGCCGGCTGGCAGCGGCGCCTGGCGGAGACCGGCGGCCGGGTCTTCCAGGCGTACGGCCTGGCCGACGTCGACCGCGCGCACGCCGAGGGAACGGTCGCCTGGTTCGCCGGGTTCGAGGACAGCAAGCCGGTCGGCGAGGACCTGTGGCGGCTGCACGCCCTCCACCAGATGGGCCTGCGCTTCATGGGCCTGACCTACCAGAACCGCAACTACGCGGCGGACGGCAGCGGGGAGACGGCCAACGGCGGGCTGAGCCGCTTCGGCCGGGCGCTGATCAAGGAGTGCAACGCGCTCGGCATCGCCCTCGACCTCTCGCACACCGGGGAGCGCTCCACCCTGGAGACCATCGAGGCATCCGAGAAGCCGGTCCTGGTCACCCACGCCGGACTGACCCGCTTCGTGGACAGCCCGCGCAACAAGAGCGACCAGGTGGTGCGGGAACTCGCCGCGCGCGGCGGCGTGTTCGGCCTGGCCGCCAAGTCCGGCTTCCTGTCGCCCACCGGCCTGACCGAGGGCGCGGACGCCGAGGTGTTCGCCGACAACATCGACCACCTGGTGCAGCTGGTGGGGATCGAGCACGTCATCGTCGGCACGGACGTCGGCGACGAGCGCAAGTACTCCAAGGCGGGCATGGCCCGGGTCCGCCGGCTCTACCCGGAGATCCCGATCGTCGGCGACGACCTCAACCTGGACCTCATCCACCCCGAGGGCATGGGCACCCCCGCCGACCTGCCGCGCATCACCGAGGTCCTGGCCCGGCGCGGCTACAGCGCCGCCGACCTCACGGCGGTGCTCGGCGGCAACCTGCGCCGGGTGCTCGCCGACATCTGGGACACGCCGCAGTGACCGGCGGCCGGCCCGAGGTCCCGGTCGCGGTGATCGGGGCGGGACCGCGCGGCCTGGCCGTCCTCGGACAACTCCTGGCCGCTCTCGGCCCCGGCGGCCCGTGGGAGGGCACGGCCGCCGCCGTCCACCTCGTCGAGCCGGAGGAGGCGGGCGCCGGGCGGGTGTGGTCCCCGCACCAGCCGGCCGCGCTGCTGATGAACACCCTCGCCGGGCACGCCACCGCCTTCCCCGACGCCTCCGTCCGCACCCCCGGCCCGCTGCTGACCGGCCCCACCCTGCTGGAGTGGGCCCGCGCGCACCACCGCGGCCCGGCCCCCGAGCCGTGGGAGCACCCCGGCCGAGCGCTGATGGGCCGTTACCTGAGCTGGGCGTACGGGGAGATGCTGCGCCGCGCCCCGGCCGGGGTCCGGGTGGTGCGGCACCGCACCCGGGCCACCGCGCTGGCCAGAACACCCGGCGGCGGACTCCGTGTCACCCTGGAGAACGGGGACGGCCCCCTCGCGGTCGGCGCCGTGGTCCTGGCGACCGGGCACACCGACCAGCGGCCGGGTCCCGGCGACCGGGCCCTGGACGGGTTCGCCGCCCGGCACCGCCTGGTGCGGCTGCCGCCCGGATACCCGCACGAAGCCGCCCTGGACCGTCTGGAACCCGGTGCCGACGTGCTGGTACGGGGCCTGGCGCTGAACTTCTTCGACCAGCTCACCCTGCTCACCTCCGGACGCGGCGGCCGGTTCACCGAGAACCCGGACGGCACCCTCCGCTACCTGCCTTCCGGCCGCGAACCCCGGCTGATCGCCGGATCCGGGCGCGGCGTGCCCTATCTCGCCCGGGGCCAGGCGCCCGCCGCGATGCCGCCCGGCCACCGGCTGCGCCACTTCACCGATGAGCCCCTGGGG
>NZ_JBHWJL010000428.1:0-3201 GCF_042731495.1 Streptomyces sp. NPDC059853 | reverse complement strand
GGCCTTGTGTTCCCCGCCGGATCGGCCCTCCTCTTCGCCGGGGGCGGCACGGGGGTCCGCCACGGTCCGGTGTGCCGGCCCTGGGCGTTGCCGGGATGGGCGCGGGCGCCGTACGCGCCCGGACGCGGCGGGCTGAGCGGCCGTCAGTCCTTCGCGGCGGCCGACAGGGCCGCCCGCAGGTGGCCGTGCGACTCCGTCAGCAGCCGCCCGGCCGTGGGCGCGTCCACGTTGCCGAGAATGGTGAGGATGGCGTTCTTCACCTCGCCGTCGGTCGCCCGCAGCGCCGACTCGATGACCGGGTCGGGCGCCCCGGTCGCCAGATGCACGATCCGGCGCGACCGGGCCCGCAGTTTCTCGTTCGAGGCGCGGACGTCCACCATCAGATTGCCGTAGGTCTTGCCCAGCCGGATCATGCTGATGGTCGAGATCATGTTCAGCACCAGCTTCTGCGCGGTGCCCGCCTTCAGCCGGGTGGACCCGGAGATCAGCTCGGGCCCCACCACCACCTCGATGCCGTGCTCGGCCGCCGCCGCCAGCGGCGAATCGGCGTTGCACGACAGGCCGATGGTCAGCGCCCCGCACCCGCGCGCGTACTCCACCGCGCCCACGGCGTACGGCGTGCGCCCGGAGGCCGAGATGCCGACCACCACGTCGTCGGCCGTCACACCGTGCCGCCGCAGATCCTCGGCGGCCAGCGTCTTGCTGTCCTCGGCACCCTCCACCGCCGTCACCATGGCGCCGGGGCCGCCGGCGATCAGGCCGACGACCTGGGAGGGGTCCGTGTTGAACGTCGGCGGGCACTCGCTCGCGTCGAGCACCCCGAGCCGTCCGGCCGTGCCCGCGCCGAGATACAGCAGCCGCCCGCCGCGCGCCAGCCGCAGCGCGGCGGCGTCGATCGCGGCGGAGATCTTCGGCAACTGGGCCGCCACGGCGCCGGGCACCCCGGCGTCCTCGCGGTTCATGGTGCGGGCGATGTCGAGCGTGGAGCGCTGGTCGATCTCGGCGAGATCGGGGCGGTGCGCCTCGGTGGTCAGGCCGTCGAGTTCGGAACGCAGCTCACCGTAAGGACTGAGGGACATGGAGGTGCGGCTCTCCGGAGTACGGGGGTTCGAGGGGGTCGGGCGCGGCGCCGGTCAGCGGTCGCGCGGTGAGTGGCGGTGCGCCAGCGCCTCGTAACTGGCGTGCAGCGCGGGCGCGGCGGTCTCGTACGTACGCTGTGCGACGCCGATGAACAGGCAGTCGATCACGAGCAGTTGACTGGTGCGGCTGGACATCGCCGCCGGGCGCAGTTCGCTCTCGCGCGCGGTGGAGGTGGTCAGCACATGGTCGGCGTACTGGGTGACCTCGCCGTCCGGGCGGCCGGTGATGGCGACGGTCGTGGCGCCGTGGTCGAAGGCCGCCTGGAGCGGTTCGATGACGTCGACGGTGCGGCCGGAGTGGGTGATGGCGACCGCCACGTCGCCGGCCCGCAGCTGGACGGCCCCCGTGACCGCCAGATGAGGGTCCGCGTGCGCGTGGGCCACCAGGCCGATCCGCAGCAGCTTCTGCGCCAGGTCCTGGGCGACCAGCGAGGAGGCCCCGATGCCGTACACGTCCACGCGGCGGGCGGTGGCCAGCGCGCTGACGGTGGCTTCGAGCTGGGCGAGGTCGAGGGCGCCCGCCGTGTCGGTGAGGGTCTGCCGCTCGTCCTGGGTGAGCTTGGCGACGACCTCGCTGAGCGGGTCGTCGACCGAGATGTCGGCCGTGACGGCGGGCGCCGCGCCGGACGCCTGCTGGGCGGCGAGGCCGGCCAGCGCCAGCCGCAGATCGCGGTAGCCGGGGTAGCCGAGCATCCGGGCGGTCCGGACGACGGTGGCCTCGGAGGTGCCGGTGCGCTCGGCGAGGCCGGTGACGGTGAGGGCGGCGCAGCCGGCCGGGTCGGAGGCCACGGTCTCGGCGACGCGCTGCATGGAGCGGGTCATCGAGGGGGTCATGGTGCGGACCTTGGCGGCCAGGGCCGCCGGCTCGGGAGGAGCGGGACGCGGTGGTGCGACGGCGACGGGACGCGGCCGGCCGGAGCGGCGGACGAAATTTTCCTTCATCGCATTCCTCACAGACGAAACATATTTTCGGAGAAGTTGTCACGTCAAGCCCTGGGAGTGCTCCAATAGTGCGTATGAACCAGGAGACGCCGGAAGAGGCCGTGCACCGGGGCCGCGCGCTGGTCCTGGCCGATCTGGCGGCCTGTGACGCGGCCGGCCCGGCCGAGGTCTCCGCCCTGGAGACGGCGATGGAGCACCGCCGCTGGTGGTGCGCCCAGTGGCCGCAGGGCGCCCCGTACCTGCCCGGGCTGCTCGCCCAGGACGTCCAGGACGCGCTGCTGGACGCCCACGGGGCGGCGGGCCGCTGGCCGGTGTGCCCGTTCTGCGAAGATCACCACGCCCTTGACCTGGAGCCGGAGCTGTCCGACGCCCCGCACTGGGTGTGCGGGGCCACCGGCCGCACCGTCGCACCGCTGGGCGGCCTCGACCGCGCCGGGGAGGCGGACGGCACGCCGTGACGGTCTACATCGACCCGCCGACCTGGCCGGGCCACGGCCGGATGTGGTCCCACCTGATCAGCGACGTCTCGTACGACGAACTGCACGCCTTCGCCGCCCGTCTCGGCGCGCCGCCCAGGGCGTTCGACGGGGACCACTACGACATCCCGGCCGAGAGCTACGCGGACGCGGTGCGGCTCGGCGCGGTGGAGGTCGGCAGCAAGGCCCTCCTCGGCCATCTCACCCGCGCCGGCCTGCGCCGCCGCAAGGGACACCGCCGGACGCCCTGAACGGGCACCGCCGCGCACCGGGTCACTGCGGGCGGGGGCGGCGGGCCCGCCAGAGCAGCAGGGCGGCGGAGACCACCGCCGACAGGCGCAGCAGCAGGGGCCAGGTGTCGGAGAGCTGGTCGCCCGCCGTGGTGTCCACCAGCGGTTCGCCCCAGTAGGCGTTGACCCGGCCGAAGAGCCAGGTGAGGTAGCCGCCGAAGACCAGTCCCGGGCCGCCGAACGTGCTCCACTGCGCCTCGCGGCGGGACAGCCGCGGCGACCAGTAGGCCAGCAGCCAGCCGATCGCGAGCGGCGCCAGTTCGGTGAGGAGCGCGCCCGACACCAGGAGCAGGGCGCCGATCAGCTCGATCGGGCCGCCCATGTGCCGGTTGGTGCCGCGGATCGCCGCGTTGG
>NZ_JBHWJL010000427.1:0-3227 GCF_042731495.1 Streptomyces sp. NPDC059853 | reverse complement strand
TTCCCGCACATAAACCACCCCGGACCCCCGGGCCGGCGGGGGGGGCCGGGGTCCCGGCCCCCGGCCCCCTCCCCCGACCCCCCCGCCCCGGGGCCGGCCCCCCCCCGAAACCCCGGCGGGCGGCCTCCTGCCGTACGGCCGTGCCTACTCCTCCGCGCCGCCGAACCGCTCGCGGTACGCCACCAGATCATCCTCGGTGATCTTGGCGAACAGCACCGGGGGCACGGTGAACGGCGCCCCGGCCGGCACCGTGTCCAGGGCGGTGGCCTGCTCGGCGGTCACCCAGCGGTCCGCCGGGACCGTGCCGAACACCGACCGCATCACCTGGGCGGTCGCCGGGATGATCGGCTCGGAGACCACCGCGTACAGCCGGATCAGGTTCATCGCGGTGCGCAGCGTCAGCGCCGCCGCCTCCGGGTCACTCTTGATCTCCAGCCACGGGGCCTTCTCCTCCAGGTAGGAGTTGCCCGCGCTCCACAGGGCGCGCAGCGCGAAGGCCGCCTTGCGGAACTGGAGCCCGTCCAGGTGCTCCTCGTACTCGGCCAGCAGCCGGGCCACCTCCGCGCCGAGCCGGGCCTCCGCCTCACCGGCGGCGTGCCCGGCCGGCACCTCGTCGCCGAACCGCTTGCGCGAGAACGTCAGCACCCGGTTGACGAAGTTGCCCAGGGTGTCCGCCAGGTCCTTGTTGACGATCGCCGAGAAGTGCTCCCAGGAGAACGAGGCGTCGTCCGACTCCGGGGCGCTGGCCATCAGGAAGTACCGCCAGTAGTCGGCGGGCAGCAGCTCCAGGGCGTCGTCGATGAAGATGCCGCGGTTCTGCGAGGTGGAGAACTTGCCGCCGTAGTACGTCAGCCAGTTGAACGCCTTGACGTAGTCGACCTTCTTCCACGGCTCCCGGGTGCCCAGCTCGGTGGCCGGGAACATCACGGTGTGGAAGGGCACGTTGTCCTTCGCCATGAACTCCGTGTAGCGCACGCCACCGGCCGCGTCCTCGTCCGTGCCGTACCACCACGACCGCCAGTCGCGCTGCTCACCGGCGCCGGCCGCGTCCGCCCACTCCTTGGTGGCGCCGATGTAGCCGATCGGGGCGTCGAACCAGACGTAGAACACCTTGCCCTCGGCCGCCAGCTCCGGCCACACATCGGCCGGCACCGGCACCCCCCACTCCAGGTCGCGGGTGATCGCCCGGTCGTGCAGGCCCTCGGTCAGCCACTTGCGGGCGATCGAGGAGGCCAGCACCGGCCACTCCTTCCCGGCCTCCGCGACGAACGCCTCGACCTCGCCCTCCAGCTTCGACTGGAGCAGGAAGAGATGCGTGGTCTCGCGCACCTCCAGCTCCGTGCTGCCGGAGACCGCCGAGCGCGGGTTCAGCAGATCGGTCGGGTCGAGCACCCGGGTGCAGTTCTCGCACTGGTCGCCGCGCGCCGCCTCGTACCCGCAGAACGGGCAGGTGCCCACGATGTACCGGTCGGGCAGGAAGCGCTCGTCCGCCAGCGAGTACACCTGGCGGGTGGAGCGCTCCTCGATGAAACCGTTCGCCTTCAGCTGCCGCGCGAAATGCTGGGTGATCTCGATGTTCTGCGCCGAGGAGGTACGGCCGAAGTAGTCGAAGGACAGACCGAAACCGTCGTACACCGCCTTCTGCGCGTCGTGCGCCCGGGCGCAGAACTCGGCCACCGGCAGCCCCGCCGCCTTGGCCGCCAGCACCGCCGGGGTGCCGTGCTCGTCGGTGGCGCAGATGTACAGCACGTCGTGACCGCGCTGCCGCAGATAGCGGGCGTAGACATCCGCCGGGAGCATCGAGCCGACCATGTTCCCCAGGTGCTTGATCCCGTTGATGTACGGCAGCGCACTGGTGATGAGGTGTCGGGTCATCCTCGGATGCTCCAATGGTGAGAAGTGGATCAGTCACGCAACGTGACGAAGTCGAGCGTCTTGGCACGTCAATCCTACCGACGGCCGGACTGCCCTCCGCACCGGATTTCCGGCACCATGACCGCCATGGACCCCGCCCGGCCGCAGACCGTCCTCGGCATGCTCAGCGGCACCTCCCACGACGCCGTCGACGTGGCCGCCGCCCACCTGCGCTTCACCGGCCCCGACACCCTCGCCCTGCGCCCCCTCGGCCTGCACAGCGAACCCTTCCCCCCGGGCCTGCGCGAGCGGATCGCCGCCGCCCTGCCGCCCGCCCGGGTGGACCTCGCGGAGGTCTGCCGGCTCGACACCGAACTCGGACAGTTCTTCGGCGCGGTCGCCGCCCGCGCCGACACCGCGCTCACCGGCCGGCGCGCCGCCCTGCTCGCCTCGCACGGCCAGACCGTCTACCACTGGGTGGACGGCGCCCGGGCCCGCGGCACCCTCCAACTGGGCTCCGCCGCCTGGATCGCCCACGCCACCGGACTCCCGGTGCTCTCCGACCTGCGCACCGCCGACATCACCCGCGGCGGCCAGGGCGCCCCGCTGGTCTCCCTGCTGGACGCGCTGTGGCTGCTCGGCGACGGCACCCGGCGCGCCGCCCTCAACCTCGGCGGCATCGCCAACATCACCGTGCCGGGCCCCGACACCGCACCCCAGGACGTCCTCGCCTACGACCTCGGCCCGGCGGGCGCGCTCATCGACGCCGCCGTCACCGCCGACAGCGGGGGAGCGGAGCGGATGGACACCGACGGGGCCCGCGCCGCGCGCGGCCGGATCGACGCCGCGCTGCTGCACCGGCTGCTCGCCGAGCCCTACTACCGGCTCCCGCCGCCCAAGTCCACCGGCAAGGAACTCTTCCACCCCGGCTACCTCGACACCGTGCTGCGCCCCGGCGACCCCACCGGCGACCACCTGGTGGCCACCCTCACCGAACTCACCGCCCACCTGGTGGGCACCGCCTGCCGCACCCACCGGACGGCCGAACTCGTGGTCTCCGGCGGCGGCGTGCGCAACCCCGTCCTCATGGACCGCATCCGGGCCGTCGCCGCCCCGGCCCGGATCGTCACCAGCGCCGAGCACGGCCTGCCCGCCCAGGCGAAAGAGGCCTATCTGTTCGCCCTCCTGGGGTATCTCACCGCCCACGGCCTGCCCGGCACGCTGCCCTCGGCCACCGGGGCCACCGCCCCCGCCGTCCTCGGCTCCTGGACCCCGGGCGCCGGGCCGCTCCGGCTGCCCCCGCCCCACCCCCGGCCCCCCCGCCGCCCGGTGCTCGTCAGGCCCTATCCCGGGGCCGCCCCCCCCCCCCCCCC
>NZ_JBHWJL010000426.1:0-3254 GCF_042731495.1 Streptomyces sp. NPDC059853 | reverse complement strand
GACGACGGCCCCGGACGGCCCGGGCCGCCACGGCGGGCCGGGAGCCGCCGCCCCCGGTGCCGCGGGACCGCCACCGCCCTCAGACCCGGACGCCCGAGGCCGGCAGGCCCCGGGGCATCGCCGCCTCGATCTCCTCCCGCAGTTCCCGTACGGTCCCCAGCCCCTGGTACGAGCCGGTCAGCCGGTACATCTGGCGCAGCCGCTCCCAGGTCCGCAGGGACGAGTTCTCCCGGATGCTGGCCAGGGCCAGCCGGGCCGTGTTGGTGCCCTGGTCGGGCTCGTCGGCGATGAAGTGCGCCGAGGCGAGCGAGAGCTGGTCGAAGAGCATGGACCGCTGCCGGTCCCTGATCCGCAGCTCCAGCGCCTCGTTCGCGTGCCGTTCGGCGATCGGCGCCGCGGCCGGCTCGTGTTCGGCCAGGGTCCGGTACGCCAGCGCCTGCATGCCGTGCAGATCCGCCGCGTCGAACATCTGCATCCAGCTGGGCGGCGGCACATCGCCCCGGTCGGAGACGAACAGGTCCTCGGCCTGCCCGAGGGTGCGGCGCATCGCCTGGCCGCGCCCCAGGGAGGCCTGCGCCCACGCCTCGATGGTGTAGAGCATGGCGCGGGTGCGCGGCAGTGCCTCGTCCCCGGCGCCGCGCTTGGCCAGTTGCATCAGGTCCAGCGCTTCGTCGGGCCGGCCCAAGTGCACCATCTGCCGCGCCGCCCGGGACAGCGCCTCGCCGGCCCGCGGCCGGTCGCCGCCCTCCTTGGCGGCGTGGGTGGCGATCACGAAGTACTTCTGCGCGGTGGTCTCCATGCCCACGTCGTGGGACATCCACCCGGCGAGGACCGCCAGGTTGGCCGCCACACCCCACAGTCTGCGCTGCAGGTGGGGGGGATGGCGGTAGGCGAGTATGCCGCCCACCTCGTTGAGCTGGCCGACCACCGCCTTGCGCTGGAGCCCGCCGCCCTTCTTGGCGTCCCAGGCGCGGAACACGTCGACGGAGTTCTCCAGTGCGTCGATCTCCTCGGAGCCGACGGGGGCCGCCTCGTACCGGTCGAGGCTTGCCGTGTCGGTACTGCCGCGGGTGAGGTCGGAGGGGGAGGAAGCGCCTGTCCCCGGCGGGGTCAGGAGCCAGTCGTGCATGGCGTCGCTGAGTGCGGAGCCTGCGGCGAGCGCGGCGCCCGCGCCCACCATGCCGCGTCGGTTGAGCATGAGGTCCATTCCCGTGAATTCGGTGAGAACCTCGGCCGTCCGCCGGGGAGCCCACGGCAGCCCGTCGATGGACTGACGCGTCCCCGCATCCCCTGGCCGGCGCAACCCGAGATCCTCGATGGTCACGACACGGCCGAGTCGCTCGGTGAACAGCGCCGCCAGCACGCCGGGCACCGGATCGCGCGGGGTCTCCCCCAGTTCGATCCAGCGCCGTACCCGTGAGGTGTCCGTGGCGAGCTGGGGATGGCCCTGGGCCGCCGCCTGGCGGTTCACCAGCCGGGCGAGTTCACCTTTGGACCATCCCGCCAGCCCGAACAGGTCGGCGAGGCGGGTGTTGGGTCGTCTGCTCACGTCAAGCCCCCAGGATCTCGGCTGAGTTGACAGTAACCGCCCGGAGGCCGCGGGATTCCCATTCGCCAGGGTTCGCCAGGGTCCGCTCGGTGGTACGCCACCCGCCCGGGGGAGTCAGGTAGAACCGCGCCACCCCGGTCCGGTCCCCGGCCGGCATTCCCCAGGATGCCGGTGCGGGCCCGGGTCGGGAGCGCTCTCATACGTACCCGGCGCACGACGTACGAAGGGACCCTGCCCGCCCATGTACTCAGCATCCACCCCCGTGTTCACCCGCCCGCGTCCGGCGGAGCAGGCCACCCGACCCGCGGACCGCGCCACCCGTGCCACCGACCGCACCGGCCGGCCCGTGGGCCGCGGCCTGCCGCCCCAGGGCGGCAACCGGCTGGACTTCTCGGGCGCGCGGGGGGCCCGGCTGCGTACCGCGCTGGCCGCCGTGCAGGAGATCTGCCCCGAGTTCAACGCCGTCCAGGTGCTGCGCGAGCGCGGCCAGTCCCTGGTGATCGCCGGGATGACCGGGCGGCGGGCGGCCGTCGCCAAGTGCCTGCTGGACGCCCCGGCGCAGCCCGCGCGGGCGGAGCGGATGCGCAAGGAGATAGCGGCGTACCGCAGTTTCGTGCGGCACCGGCCACCGGTGCGGGTGCCGAAGCTGGTGGCCGCCGATCCGCACAGCTGCACGCTGGTCACCGAGTTCATCCCCGGCCGGCCGGCCGGGAGCGTGCGGCATCCGCTGTCGCCGCCGAGCGTGACGGACCAGCGGGCGCTGCTGGGCTCGCTGGTGCGGCTGGGGCAGTGGCGGCCCCCGGCGGGCGCGTTCGACGACGCGGTCAACTATCCGGCGCAGCTGGCCCGCTACCACGCGCTGGGGCTGCTCACCGACCGGGACATCGACGATCTCCAGGCGCTGCTGCACGGGTTGCGCGGGCTGCGCGACCCGGGGCAGGAGCTGCCGCGGCAGTTCTGCCACGGCGAGGCGCTGGTGAGCAATGTGGTGCTCTCCCCGACCGGCCCGGTGCTGGTGGGCTGGGACGCGGCGGGCTGGTATCTGCCGGGGTACGACCTGGCGACGCTGTGGGCCTGTCTGGGGGACGCGCCGCAGGCCCGCCGCCAGCTCAGCCAGACGGCGCAGGCGTGGGGTCCGGCCGGGCGGGACGCCTTCCTGGTGAACCTGATGCTGATCCTCACCCGGGAGATCCGGATCTGCGAGGAGGCGGTGCACCGGGCGATGCGGGCGGCGCCGGGTCCGGCGACGGCGGGCGGGATGGCGTACGGCGAGGAGCAGCGGCTGCTGCTGCGCCGGCTGCACGACGACTGGGCGCTGGCCCGGCGGGCGGTGCGGGCGGCGGTGGGGACCCGCTGAGGCCGGCGCGGCCGGGCGGCGCGCGGGGTGCGGGGTGATTGACCGCCTCCCGGCGGAGGGATAGTCCTGCGCTCGTGGAGCCCGTATCCCGCCCCGGCAGCCCCGGCCGCCGCACCGCCCGCACCGCTCGCGCCCTGGCCGGCCTCGCCGCCGCGGCCGCCCTGCTGCTGCCGGTCACCGCGCACGCCGCGCCGCCGCCCGAGGACGCCCTGCGCCGGGCGTACGGCGCGGCGGCCCGGCAGTACGGCGTGCCCGAACCGCTGCTGCTCGCCCTCGGCTATCTGCACTCCCGCTGGGAGCACCACGACGGCGCGCCCAGCGTCACCGGCTGCCACGGCGGCATGCAGC
>NZ_JBHWJL010000425.1:0-3255 GCF_042731495.1 Streptomyces sp. NPDC059853 | reverse complement strand
GGGTGGGGCTGCACTATCTCGGTCAGCGCACGGCCGGATTCAGCTCCGGATTCGGAAACTTCTGTGCCAACGCGGGTGGTTTCGCGGCGATTTCCGCACTGGGCGCGATCAAGGACGGCACCGGGTCGTTCGCCCTCGGCTTCCAGCTGCTGGCCGGGCTGTACGGTCTGGCCCTGCTCGCCGTCCTGGCCCTCACCCGCACCACCCCGCTGACCGAGGGCTCGCTTCCGGCCCCGCCCGCGCCCGCGCCCGCCGCCGCCCCTGCCGCCCCGGATCCGGAACCGCCCGCCGGTATCCGGTGACCGGCCGCGCCTGCGCGCCGGTCCCGAGCCCGCCGGCCCGCCGCGTGTCGTAAATGTCCGCTACCTCCCTGTCCGGGGATGATCGCCTGTGATCTCCGCACCGGCCGGGAAGGAACACCATGTCCACGTTCTTGTTCCGCATCGGAAGGTGGTCCTTCCGGCGCCGCCGGATCGTGCTGGCGTGCTGGCTGCTGATCGCGGTCGTCACCATCGGCGTCGCGGTCACCGCCGGGGGCAAGACCAATGACAACTTCACCATCCCCGGCACCGAGTCGCAGCGCGCCACCGATCTGCTCGCTCAGCGCGTCCCCGCGCTGAGCGGCGGCCAGACCCAGGTCGTGTTCGCCGCCGAGGAGAACGCGCGCATCACCGACACCCGGCAGCGCGACGGGATCGAGGAGGCGGCGGCCAACCTGCGGAAGGTCAGCCAGGTCGCCGAGGTCGCCGACCCCTTCCGGGGCGGGGCGGTCTCACCGGACGGCACGATCGGACTCGGCTCCGTCCAGTACACCGTCGCGCCCGGCAGCGTGAACGCCTCGACGCTGGACGACGTGAAACGCGCGGTGCAGCCCGCCGAGGCCGCAGGGGTCCGGGTCGCCTACTCCGGCAGCGTCTTCCCCGGCTGGACCACCGCGCCCTCCGAAGGGCCCGAACTCGTCGGCGTCGTCGTCGCCCTGATCATCCTGCTGATCACCTTCGGCTCCCTGGTGGCGGCCGGCATGCCGATCATCACGGCGGTGCTCGGCGTACTGATCACCATCATGACCGTGGCCGCCTTCGCCGCCGTGGTGAACGTCGCCACCGCCTCCACCACCGTCGCCATCATGCTCGGGCTGTCCTGCGGCATCGACTACGGCCTGTTCGTGCTCTACCGGCACCGCAACCACCTCCTGCGCGGCATGGACCCGGAGGATTCCGTCGCCCTCTCCGTCGGCACGGCGGGCAGCGCCGTCGTCTTCGCCGCCGTCACCGTGATCATCGCGCTGTGCGGACTGTCGGTGGTCGGCATCCCGTTCCTCGCCGTGATGGGCCTGGCGGCGGCCGGGGCGGTACTGATCGCCATGCTGATCGCGCTCACCCTGCTGCCCGCCATGCTGGGCTTCGCCGGGCTGGGCATTCTGAGGTTCATCAGCCGCCCCCGCCGGCTGCACGCCCGCCTGGAGCGCACCGCGCACACCGCCGCCACCGCACCCGAGCAGCACCGGGGCGCGCTGTGGGGCGCCTTCGTCGTACGGCACCGGGTCACGGTGCTGATCCTCGGCGTCCTGCTGCTCGCGGTCATGGCCCTGCCCGCCACCCATATGCGGCTCGGGCTGCCCAGCGGCGCCGCACAGCCCACCTCCCACACCCAGCGCCAGGCGTACGACCTGATCACCGAGGGCTTCGGCGTCGGCGCCAACGGCCCGCTGCTCGTCGTCGCGGACGGGGTGACGGAGCAGAGCCAGACCGATCAGCTGATGGCCGCCCTCGGCAAGCTGCCCGACGTCGCCGCCGTGCAGCCGCTCACCGCGGAGGGCGGCGTCTCGGTCATCCAGGTCACCCCGCAGAGCGGGCCGAACGACCCGGAGACCACCAGCCTGGTGCACCGCATCCGCGACGACCGTGCCGCCATCGAGGGAAACACCGGCGCCACCATCCTGGTGGGCGGCAACACCGCCTCCAACATCGACGTCTCCGCCAAACTCTCCTCCGCGCTGCCCGTCTTCCTGATCGTGGTCGTGGGACTGGCGTTCATCCTGCTGACCTTCGCCTTCCGTACCTTCTTCGTCCCGCTCAAGTCGGTGCTCGGCTTCCTGCTGTCGATCCTCGCGGCCTTCGGCGCCCAGGTCGCCCTCTTCCAATGGGGCTGGGGACGCCACGTGTTCGGCATCGTGCCCGCCGAGACCGTCAGCTTCCTCCCGATCATCATGCTGGCGATCATCTTCGGACTCTCCAGCGACTACGAGGTCTTCGTCGTCTCCCGCATCAAGGAGGACTACTCGCAGACCGGCGACGCACGCGGAGCGGTGGTGCGCGGCATGTCGCATTCGGCACGTGTGGTCACCGCTGCGGCATTGATCATGTTCTGCATCTTCTTGGCGTTCATGTTCACCAGCGACCCGACCATCAAGGCGATCGGCTTCAGCTTCGCCATCGGCGTCCTGCTGGACGCCTTCGTGGTACGGCTCACCCTGGTCCCGGCCGTGATGGCCCTGGTCGGTGGCCGCATCTGGTCCCACCCGCGCTGGTTCCGCCACCTGCCCGACCCGGACATCGAGGGCAAGCGCCTGGAGGAGGCACGCCGGGGGAGCGGGGATCAGCGCCAGTAGTCGTCATCGGAGGAGCCGGGGCCGTACGACGAGCCGGAGGAGCCGTCCGTGACGGGGCCGGGGCCCAGCGGGGCCGTGCTCTCCGGCCGCCCCCCTGTGGGGCACCCGCGCCGCCCGTACCGCTGTCGTTTCCGTCCAAGACGGCCGCCGGGCCCGCGCCCTAGCGTGGGGGCCCGGCAGCTCACCCGATCATGAGGAGACAGCGGTATGCGTCGCCTGGTCTACACCGGTTTCGTTTCGCTCGACGGCGTCGTGGACTCGCCCGGCGGTCCGGAGGAGGGACACCGCAGCGGCGGCTGGGTGATGAACGACCTTCCGTTCGTCCCGGAAGCCTGGTCCCTCAAGGGCGAGGAACTCGCCGACACCACGGCGCTGATGTTCGGCCGCCGCAGCTACGAGGCGTTCGCCCGGGTCTGGCCGGGCTCGGCGGACCACGCCGAGTACAAGGAACTGCCCAAGTACGTGGTGTCCGGCACCCTGGCCGAGGACGCGGTCGTGGACGGGTGGGGGCCGACGACCGTCCTGCGCTCCACCGAGGACGTCGCCGCGCTCAGGGAGAGCGAGGGCGGGGCGATCTTCATCCACGGCAGCGCGGAGCTGGCCCGGCGGCTGTCGGACGCCGGACTGATCGACCAGTACAACCT
>NZ_JBHWJL010000424.1:0-3265 GCF_042731495.1 Streptomyces sp. NPDC059853 | reverse complement strand
GGCCGGAGCCGGACGTCTCGACGCAGCAGGCGCTGACCGAGCGCGGCTACCGGCCCGTGCTGGTGCACTCCCGCGAGGAGGTCGACGCCCAGATCGCGGCCTATCCGGCCGCGCTGTTCGTCGACCCGCTCACCGGGCCGATCACCCGTACCGCGCTCCAGTCACTGCGGCAGGCGGCGGTGGCCGCCGAGGTGCCGGTGCTGGTGACGGCGGGTCTGGGGCAGGCGAGCCGGGAGGCCGCGTACGGCGCCGATCCGGCGGTGCTGCTCAAGGCGCTGGCGCCGCGCGACAGCGAGCAGCATCCGCCGCGTGTGCTGCTGGTGGAGGAGCAGCCGGCCATCGCGCAGGCGCTGGCCATGTCGCTGGAGCGGCGCGGTATGCAGGCGGCGCACGCCGTCTCCGACGCGGAGGCGATGGAGGTGGCGGCCCAGATCCGGCCGAACCTGGTGGTGATGGATCTGAACCAGGTGCGCAGGCGCCGGGCCGGGATCATCGACTGGCTGCGCATCAACGGGCTGCTGAGCCGTACCCCCTTCGTGGTCTACACGGCGGCCGAGATGGATCCGGCCCAGTTGCCGCAGCTGGCGTCCGGCGAGACGGTGCTGTTCCTCGCGGAGCGTTCCACGCATCCGGAGGTGCAGGGGAAGATCGTGGATCTGCTGACGAAGATCGGCGCTCACTGACGGGGGTCCGGTGCGAGGGTGGTGACCGTGAGGGCGCCTTCCGCGTACCGGGCCCGCAGCACCTTCTTGTCGTACTTGCCGACGCTGGTCCTGGGGACCTCCTCGATGGTGGTCCAGTGCTCGGGGAGCTGCCAGCGGGGGAGCTTCGCGGCGAGGTGGGCGCGCAGCACGGCGTAGTCGGCGTCGCCTGCCACCGGGACGACGCAGGCCAGCGGACGTTCGCCCCAGCGCTCGTCGGGGACGGCGACCACGGCCGCTTCCCGGACCGCCGGGTGGCCCATCAGCAGCCCTTCCAGCTCGACGGAGGAGATCCATTCGCCGCCGGACTTGATGACGTCCTTGGCGCGGTCGGTCAGCCGCAGATAGCCGTCGGGCGTGATGGTGCCGACATCGCCGGTGCGCAGCCAGCCGTCCGGGCTGAACCGGTCGGCCGGCCGTTCGGGCTCGGTGCTGCCCGCGCCCGCCCAGTAGCCGCCGGCGATCCAGGGGCCGCGTACTTCCAGTTCGCCGGCCGATGAGCCGTCCCAGGGCATCTCGGTGCCGTCCGGGCCGATGAGGCGGGCTTCGACGCCGGCCGGGAAGCGGCCCTGGCTGAGCCGGTAGGGCCACTCCTCCTCGGGGGTGAGGCCGGGGGGCGGCTGGGAGGTGGTGCCGAGCGGGGAGGTCTCGGTCATGCCCCAGGCGTGTGCGACGCGGATGCCGTGCCGTTCGTCGAGGGCGCGCATCAGGGGTTCGGGGCAGGCGGAGCCGCCGATGGTGACGGTGGTGAGGGCGGAGACGTCGCGGGGGCGCTCGGCCAGTTCGTGCAGGAGGCCCTGGAAGAGGGTGGGGACGGCGGCGGCGTGGCAGGGGCGTTCGGTGGCGATCATGTCGGCGATGGGCCCGGGCTGGAGGAACCAGTCGGGCAGCAGCAGGCTGAACCCGGACAGCAGCGCGGCGTGCGGCATGCCCCAGCTGAGCACGTGGAACATCGGCACCAGGGCGAGGGAGGTGTCGCCCGCGGTGAAGGCCATGGACTCGGCCATGTTGACCTGCATGGCGTGCAGGTAGATGGAGCGGTGCGAGTAGACGGTGCCCTTGGGGTCGCCGGTGGTGCCGGAGGTGTAGCACAGGGCGGCGGGGGCGCGTTCGTCGAGGACGGGCCAGTCGTACGTGGTGGGGCGGCCGGTGATCAGTTCCTCGTAGTCGTGGACGCGGGCCCGGGTGCCGGCCAGGAGGGAGCGGTCGCCCGGGCCGCTGACGACGATGTGCTCGACGCGGTCGAGGCCGGGCAGCAGGGGGGCGAGCAGCGGCAGCAGCGAGCCGTTGACGATGATCACCCGGTCGTCGGCGTGCTGGATGACGTACCGCAGCTGGCGGGCGGGGAGCCGCAGGTTGAGGGTGTGCAGGACGGCGCCCATGGCGGGGAGGGCGCAGTACGCCTCGACGTGCTCGGCGTTGTTCCACATCAGGGTCCCGACGACGGTTCTCGGGGTCACTCCGAGTGCGTCGCGCAGGGCGTGGGCGAGCTGGGCGGAGCGCCGGCCGATCTCGGCGAAGGTCCGGCGGTGGGGCGCGGCCGGGTCGCCGGTCCAGGTCGTGACCGTCGATGTGGCGTGGATGGTGCTTCCGTGGCGCAGCATGCGCGCGACGGTGAGCGGTACGTCCTGCATCGTGCTGAACACCTGAGCCTCCCGGGGTCACTCTGGGTAACACCATGGTGCCTCGGCAGTCTGACAGTCCCGGCGGGATCTGTCAGGGGGGTGTGCAGCGGACGTGCGGGCGTCGTTCGGGCGGCCTTCGGTGGGGCGGGCCGGGTCAGGCGGCGAGGACCTGGGGGCGGGTGACGGCCACCAGGTCGGTGTCCTCGCGGAGCTTGGCCAGGGCGCGGGAGACGGCGCTCTTGACGGTGCCGACCGAGACGCCGAGGAGTTCGGCGGTGGCGGCCTCGCTGAGGTCTTCGTAGTACCGCAGGACGACCATGGCCCGCTGCCGCTCGGGGAGCTTGCGCACGGCCTGCCACATGGCCTCGCGTATCGCCTGCTGCTCGGCCGGGTCGGGCTCGGGCAGCGGGTCGGGCTCGGGCAGCTCGTCGACGGCGTACTCGTCCACGCGGCGCTTGCGCCACTGGGAGGTGCGGGTGTTGACCAGGGCGCGGCGGACGTAGCCGTCGAGGGCCCGGTGGTCCTCGATGTTGTCCCACGCCACGTAGGTCTTGGTGAGCGCGGTCTGGAGGAGGTCCTCGGCGTCACTGGGGTTGGCGGTCAGGGAGCGGGCGGTACGCAGCAGTACCGGACCGCGTGTCCGCACGTAGGAGGTGAAGGTCAGTGGCGTCCCCGGCCGGGCCGTCCTGGGCGTGGTCATGGAAAACAACGTAGGCCGCCGGACCCCCTGCGCGGATCGGCCACAGGTCCCGATGGGGCATCCCCCCCAGGGAGTAGAGGCGGTGCCGGCGACACCTCCCAGGGGTGGAGAAGCGGTCGGCGTCCCCTCAGGGATCGTCAGGGATCCACCTGATGATCCGGGGCGGCCGGACACGACCGTGGGGGGGGGGGGCGGCCGGGGGGCGCCGGGGGGGCGCCCCGCCCGCCGACCCCCGGCCG
>NZ_JBHWJL010000423.1:0-3266 GCF_042731495.1 Streptomyces sp. NPDC059853 | reverse complement strand
GCTCGCGGAAGGCGGGTGGGGGGAGGGCCGCCGCGCCGGCCGGGATGCGGGCCAGCAGCGGGGCGCCGGTCACCGCCGGGAGGTCGGTGAGGTTGCAGCGGGAGGCCAGGTCCGGTGCGGCGGGCCAGGATCCGATGATCAGGCCGGGGCAGTCCAGGCCCCGGCCGCGCAGCGCCTCCGCCGTCAGCGCGGCGTCGTTGAGGGTGCCCAGGCCCGCCGTGGTCACGACCACGACCGGGGCGGCCAGCAGCGCCGCCGCGTCCGCCAGCGTGCCGCCGGACTCGTCGAACCGCACCAGCAGCCCGCCCGCCCCCTCCACCAGCACCAGATCGTGGCCGGACGCCAGATCGATCGCCGCCTTGGCCACCTCCGCCGGCCGCACGGGCGGCAGCCCCGCCAGCCGGGCCGCCGTGGCCGGTGCCAACGGGGCCGGGTAGCGGGCGAGTTCCCTGACCGTCACCGGCCCCGCCAGCCGGGCGGCCTCCGCCGCGTCCCCCGGCTCCTCCTCCGCCACCCCGGTCTGGGCGGGTTTGAGGACCGCCACCCGCCGCCCGCGCGCCAGCGCCCGGGCCGCCAGCGCGGCGGTCACCACCGTCTTGCCGACCCCGGTCCCCGTCCCGGTGACGATCA
Organism: Streptomyces sp. NPDC059853; assembly: GCF_042731495.1. Lineage (NCBI taxonomy): Bacteria > Bacillati > Actinomycetota > Actinomycetes > Kitasatosporales > Streptomycetaceae > Streptomyces > Streptomyces sp. NPDC059853. Next base: position 2,636 of record NZ_JBHWJL010000423.1, on the reverse strand, counting down.
GCACCTCACCCGGCACCCCAGCCGCTCCTCTCCGTTCGTGCCGCCCCACTCGGGCGCCCACCACCGCTCATCCCGCCCGGGCGGCGGCCGCCATCGCCGCGCAGATCCGGGCGATGTCCGCGTCGCCGGTGATGTACGGCGGCATCGTGTAGACGAGGTCGCGGAACGGCCGCAGCCACACGCCCTCCGCGACCGCCGCCCGGGTCGCCGCCGCGATGTCCACCGGGTGATCCAGCTGGATCACCCCGATCGTCCCCAGCACCCGCGCCTCCCGCACCCCCGGTATCCCGACCGCCGCCGCCAGACCCGTGCGCAGCCCGGCCTCGATCCGGCCGACCTCGCCCCGCCAGTCCTGCCCGAGCAGCAGCCCGATCGAGGCGTCCGCCACCGCGCAGGCCAGTGGGTTGCCCATGAAGGTCGGGCCGTGCGCCAGCACCGGCACCGCGCCGCGCGAGATGCCCCGGGCCACCCGGCCGGTGCACAAGGCGGCCGCCAGCGTGAGGTAACCGCCGGTCAGCGCCTTGCCCACACACAGCACATCGGGCACCACCCCGGCGTGGTCCGCCGCGAACAGCGCGCCCGTGCGGCCGAATCCGGTGGCGATCTCGTCCAGGACGAGCAGCACCCCGTGCTCGTCGCACGCCTCCCGCAGCACCCGCAGATAGCCGGGGGAGTGGAACCGCATCCCGCCCGCGCCCTGCACCACCGGCTCGACCACCACCGCCGCGAGTTCGTCCGCGTGCCGGGCGATCAGCTCCCGCAGGCCGTCCGCGTACTCCTCGCGGACCCCGGCGCCGAAACCGGGCGGCGGCGCGGGCGCGAACACCTGGCGCGGCAGCGCCCCCGCCCACAGCTCGTGCATCCCGCCCTCCGGGTCGCACACCGACATGGCGTGCCAGGTGTCCCCGTGGTAGCCGCCCCGCCAGGTCAGCAGCCGCTGCTTGCCGGGCCGGCCCAGCGACCGCCAGTACTGGAGGCACATCTTCAGCGCGACCTCCACCGCCACCGACCCCGAGTCGGCGAGGAAGACGTGCTCCAGCGGCCCCGGCGAGATCTCCACCAGCCGGGCCGCCAGCCGCACGGCGGGCTCGTGTGTCAGCCCGCCGAACATCACATGGCTCATCCGCCCCAGCTGCCCGGTGACGGCGGCGTCCAGGACCGGATGCCGGTAGCCGTGGATCGCCGACCACCACGAGGACATGCCGTCGACCAGCTCCCGGTGCCCGCCGGGCTCCGCCGGTGCGGCCAGCCGCAGCCGCACTCCGTCCGCCGACTCCACCGGCAGCGGGGCGGCCGTCCCGGGCATCGGGCCGTACGGGTGCCACACGTGGCGGCGGTCCAGCGCCAGCAGCTCCGCCGTGTGCCGCGCCTCAGGCATTGGGCGGCAGCGTGGTGCCCGCGCCCCGGCGGCGTACCGCGACGGGCACCGCCGCACCGGCCGGTTCCCCGTCGCCCGCGCCGGCGTCGGTGTCGGTGTCCGGCGGCCCGGCCGGGGGCGCGCCGCCCTCCACCTCGAAGCCCGCGTCGGCGATCATCGCCAGATCGGCCCGCCCCGACTGCCCCTCGCTGGTGAGGTAGTCGCCGAGGAACAGCGAGTTCGCGATGTGCAGGGCCAGCGGCTGCAACGTGCGCAGATGCAACTCCCGGCCGCCCGCGATCCGTACCTCCGCGTCCTGGCACACGAACCGCACCATCGCCAGGATGCGCAGCGCCCGCTGCGGCGTCAGCTCCCACCGGCCGGCCAGCGGGGTGCCGTCGAAGGGGATGAGGAAGTTGACCGGCACCGAGTCGACCCCCAGCTCGCGCAGCGCGAAGGCCACCTCCACCAGGTCCTCGTCGCTCTCGCCCATGCCCGCGATCAGCCCCGAGCACGGGGACAGGCCCCCCGCCCGCGCCCGCCGCACGGTCTCCGCCCGGTCCGCGAAGTCGTGCGTCGTGCAGATGTCGGCGTAGGCGGCCTGCGAGGTGTTGAGGTTGTGGTTGTACGCGTCGGCCCCCGCCGCCCGCAGCCGCTCGGCCTGGCCGTCCGAGAGCAGCCCCAGACAGGCGCACACCTCCACCGCGCCGCCGTGCTCGGCGCGCAGCGCCGAGACGGTCTCGCACACCCGCTCCACATCCCGGTCGGTGGGCCCGCGCCCGCTGGCCACCAGGCACACCCGGCGCGCGCCACCGGCCACCCCGGCGTTCGCGGCGGCAACGGCCGCGTCCGGCTTCAGCCAGGTGTAGGTGAGGATCTCCGCCTTCGAACCGAGCCGCTGGGAGCAGTAGGTGCAGTCCTCCGGGCACAGCCCGGACTTCAGATTCACCAGGTAGTTGAGCTTCACCCGCCGCCCGAACCACGCCCGGCGCACCCTGCCCGCCGCCGCGACCACCTCCAGCAGGTCGTCGTCGGAGGTGGCCAGTACGGCCAGGGCCTCGGCACGGGTGGGGGGTTCGCGGCGCAGGCCCTTGTCCACGAGCGCGCTCAGCAGATCCATGCGATCCATGAGCCGATCCTGGTGGTCCGGGGCGGGGCCGGGCCAGGGCGGAAAGGTACACAGCCACCGATCCGACTGTGTACGGTCACCACACCCCCGCACAGCGTCACCGCCCGATAGCGTCGATGGGTTGGCGCGCGGACGAGGGGTGGGTGACGG
>NZ_JBHWJL010000422.1:0-3273 GCF_042731495.1 Streptomyces sp. NPDC059853 | reverse complement strand
CAGACTGCTGGCCCTCCTGGACAGCGATCCCGCGCTGTTCGGCGCCTACCAGCGCATCCGGGTCGACGCCCAGGCGGAGTCCCTCGCCATCGTGGCCGACCGTCTCGGGGTGGACGCCGCCCGCGACCCCCGGCCCGCGGTCGCGGTCGACGCGGCCGCCGCCGTGCTGACCGCCGCCCTGCGGATGTGGGCCGGGTCGGCCGCCGTGGACGATCTGGCCGCGCTGGTGGAGCGGTCCTACGACGCCCTCATGGCGGAGGCGGCGCACGCCGCGGCCCATGAGGCTGAATCCGCACGAAGAAAGCGAACCGCATCATGAGCACCACCTCTCCCGTACCCGACTACGCCACCGAGTTCAGCGGCCGGACCGTCCTGGTGACCGGTGCCGCCTCCGGCATCGGCCTGGCCACCGCCCGCCGGCTGGCGGCCGGGGGCGCCGACGTCGTCGTCGCCGACTACCGCGCCGAGGGCGCCGAGGAAGCCGCCGCCGCGCTGCGCGCCGAGGGCTTCTCCGCCGCCGCCGTGGCCATGGACGTCACGGACCCCGCCTCGGTCCGGGACGGGGTGGCCTTCGCCGTCGAGACGTTCGGCGCTCTGCATCTGGCCGTCAACAACGCCGGGATCGCCGGCCCCGTCGCGCCCACCGGGGAGTACGACCTGGACGCCTACCACCGGGTCGTGCGCACCAATCTGGACGGTGTCTTCCACTGCCTGCGCTACGAACTGCCCGCCATCGAGACGGCCGGCAGCGGCGGGGCGATCGTGAACGTCGCCTCGATCCTGGGCAGCGTCGCCTCCCCCGGCTCGTCCGCGTATGTCGCGGCCAAGCACGGTGTGGTCGGTCTGACGAAGACCGCCGCCGCCGAGTACGCGGCCAAGGACATCCGGGTCAACGCGGTCGGTCCCGGGTTCATCGAGACCCCGCTGCTGCAGGAGATGGACCGCGCCCAGTACGAGGGCCTGGTCGGTCTGCACCCGGTGGGGCGGCTGGGCACGAGCGAGGAGGTCGCCGAGCTGATCGCGTTCCTGCTGTCCCCGCGCGCCTCCTTCGTGCACGGCAGCTACCACCTGGTGGACGGCGGCTACACCGCCGTCTGAGCCCGGTGCCGGGCCGCCACCGGCCCGGCACCCGGCCCCCGGGGGCGTCTTCCCCCGCGCCGACTCGGGCCCGGCCCGGACCGCGTACCGGCGGGGCCTGTCACGGTGTCACGGCGCTGCCCGTGTCCCGCGCCCGGTCCCCTCTCCCGGGCCGGCGGTGTGGTGCAGGCGGTGCAGTTCGTCGTTCATGGCGTCCAGGAAGCGCAGGACGACGCGGAGTTCGTCGTCGCTGAACCGGGCGCGGGCCGCCTCCGTACTGTGCGCCAGCGGCCGGAAGTACGCGCGGGCCACGTCCTTGGCCGGCTCGGCGTAGTGCAGGTGGACGACGCGGCGGTCGCTGACGGAGCGTTCGCGCCGTACGTGGCCGGCGCGCTCCAGCCGGTCGAGGCAGGCGGTCATCGCGGCGGAGGTGAGCCGCAGCCGGCTGCGCAGGACGCCGGGCGTCATGGGCGTGTCGCCGCCGTCCCAGCCGGCGTCCAGGATCGCGATCAGCGCCTGCACATCGGTGAGATGGAGCCCCTGGGCCTGGGCGAACTCCTGGGCGATGCGATTGAACTCGCCGTTCATCCGGCGCAGCAGCACGGCGAAGGTCTGCAATCCGGTGTCCTCGGGGGATGGCGGACCGGGGGTGGAGGCAACTGACACACCCCACAGGATAGGCCCCCCAGCCGACCGGTACCCTGACTCATCGAGATACTCGCTCATCGAGATACTTTCCGGGCGAGCCATTCCTTCCACGATGCTGAGGTACACATGAGGGGCACCCAGCCCTGGGCCAGATGGCTGTTCCCGGCCCTGGCCGTCGTCGCCTGGCTGGCCGTCGGAGGCGGGCTCGGCCCGTTCGCCGGCAAGATCGGCGAGGTCGCCACCAACGACCAGGCCGCCTTCCTCCCCCAGGACGCGGAGTCCACCCGGGTCCTGGAGGCGGGCCGCGCCTTCGACCGGTCGGAGACGGTCCCGGCCATCGTCGTCTGGACCGTCGACGACGCCGGTGACCGCGCCGACGCCCACCAGCGGGCCGCCACCGCGGCGATGGCCGCGCTGGAGGGGCGGCCCGGCGTCGCGGGCCCGCCCTCCCCCGCCCTCGTCTCCGAGGACGGCCGGGCGCTGCAGAGCGTGGTCCCCCTGGCGGCCGGCGCCGACGACGAGACCCGCTCCGCGGCCATGACCGCGCTCCGGGACGCGGCCGACGGGGTGCCGGGCACCACCGCCGTCCTCGCCGGACCGGCCGCCAGCCAGGAGGACCTGTCGGAAGCCTTCGCCGGCATCGACGGGCTGCTGCTGGGGGTCGCGCTCACCACCGTGCTCGTCATCCTGCTGCTGGTCTACCGCAGTGTGCTGCTGCCCCTGGTGATCATCACCGGCTCCGTCCTCGCCCTCTGCCTGGCGTGCGCCGTGGTGTACGCGCTCGCCGACCGGGAGGTACTGCGGGTGGACGGGCAGGTGCAGGGCATCCTGTTCATCCTGGTCATCGGCGCGGCCACCGACTACGCGCTGCTGCTCGCCGCCCGCTACCGGGAGGAGGTGACCACCGCCGAACACCCCGGTGCCGCCGCCCTGGCCGCGGTACGGCGCTCCGGCGGCGCGATCGTCGCCAGCGCCGGCACCGTCGGGCTCGGACTGCTGGCCCTGCTGGCCAGCGGCCTCACCAACAACCGGGCGCTGGGCCCGGTCGGTGCCATCGGCATCGCCTGCGCGGTGCTGAGCACCCTCACCTTCCTGCCCGCCGTGCTGGCCCTGCTCGGCCGCGCCGCCTACTGGCCCGCCACGCCCAGGCCGGTGCCCGGCGGCACCGAGGGCCGCGGCGTCTGGCGGCGGGTGGCCGCGCTGGTGGACCGCAGGCCGCGCCGGGTCTGGGTCACCACCGCCCTGCTGCTGGCCGGCTTCGCCGCCCTCTCCCCCACCCTCGACTCCCGCGGGACACCGCTGGACGAGATCTTCGTGGGTGACGCGCCGTCCGTCACCGCCCAGCAGGTGCTCGGCGAGCACTTCCCCGGCGGCTCCGGCAACCCGGCCGTGATCCTCGCCGACGCCGGACACGCCGCCGAGGTGACGGCGGCGGCCGAGGCGACCGACGGCGTCGCCTCCGCCGCGCCGGTCACCGCCTCCGGACGCCCCGGGGGCGGGCCGCCGCTGGTCGTCGACGGCACGGTCCGCATCGAAGCCACCCTGGCC
>NZ_JBHWJL010000421.1:0-3292 GCF_042731495.1 Streptomyces sp. NPDC059853 | reverse complement strand
CTGTGCGCCGAACGCTCCACCGAGATGATCACCGGCCTCCTCGGCATCCTCAAAGCCGGCGGCACCTACGTCCCCCTGGACCCCGACTTCCCCACCACCCGGCTGAACGGGATGCTGCGGGAGTGCGGGACGCGGGTGGTGCTGGCGACGGACACCACAGGTGAGCGGGCCCCGGCCGGTCCCTGGGAGGTGCTGCCGCTGACCGGGTCGGCGGACGAGCCGGGCGATCCGCTCCGGGACGCCGATCCGGTGAGCGGGGTGGGGCCGGATCACGGCTGCTATGTCATCTTCACCTCGGGATCGACCGGGAAGCCCAAGGGTGTGGTGACCCGGCACCGCAATGTCACCGAACTCCTGCACGGCGCCCCGTTCCTGACCCTGAACGGTGCGGACACGCTGGTGCAGCTGGCGCCGCTGCCGTTCGACAACTCGACGTTCGAGGTGTGGGCGCCGCTGGTGGGCGGTGCGCGGCTGGTGATGGCGCCGCCGATCTCCTACGGGCCGTCCGACATCGCCCGGTGGGTCCAGGAGTACGACGTCACCGTCCTCCACGCCACCGCCTCTCTCTTCACCCTGCTGGTGGACCACGAACCTGGCACGTTCGACCGGCTGCGCCGCTTCCTCACCGGCAGCGAAACGGTCTCCCCCCAGCACGCCCGCCGCATCCTCGACCGCTGCCCCGACCTCGAACTCGTCAACTGCTGGGGCCCCACCGAAACCACCACCTTTTCGGTGTGTGGCGCCTACACCCGCGACACCCTCCCCGACGGTCCACTGCCCCTCGGCCGGCCGCTCGTGAACACCGAGGTCCATGTCCTGGACGAAGCCGGACTGCCCACCCCCATCGGCACCCCCGGCGAACTCCATGTATCCGGCCCCTGCCTGGCCCGCGGATACCTCAACAACCCCACCCTCACCGCCGAACGCTTCCTCCCCCACCCGAAGCACCCCGGCCACCGCCTCTACCGCACCGGCGACCGCGGACGCTGGAACCCCGACGGCACCATCGCCTTCCTCGGCCGCGTCGACCACATGATCAAAATCCGCGGCTACCGCATCGAACTCGGCGAAGTGGAGACGGCGCTGCGCGCCCACCCCCGGGTGCGGGAGTGCGTGGTGGTGGCCCGGCAGGACGGTACGGGCCCGGCGGATCTGGTCGGCTATCTGGTGCCGCACGACCCGGCGCCCACCCGGGGCGAGCTGCGGGCCTGGCTCGGGGAGCGGCTGCCCGGCTACATGGTGCCCCGGCAGTTCGTGTTCCTCGACGCGCTGCCGCTGACCCCCCGCGCCAAGGTGGACCGGCGCGCGCTGCCTGCCCCGGACGGGGAGCGGCCGGATCTCGTGCAGGCGTTCGACCCGCCGCAGGGGCCGGTGGAGACCCGGCTGGCCGCCATCTGGCGCCAGGTCCTCGGCATCGACCGCATCGGCCGCCACGACAACTTCTTCGACCTCGGCGGCGACTCCATCCGCAGCATCCAGATCCTCGGCCAGGCGCGGACCGCCGGTCTCAGCTTCGCGCTCCAGGAGGTGGCCCGGCGCCCCACCCTCGCGGAGCTGGCCGGAGCCGTGACCCGCGAGGAGGACGGCGGTGACGCGGCCGGCGCACGGCCGCACGCACCGTTCGAGCTGCTCCCGCCCGAGGACCGGGCCACGCTGCCGGACGGCCTCGACGACGCGTATCCGATGACGCAGTTGCAGATCGGCATGGTCTACGAGCAGGAACGCGACCGGGAGCGGGCGCCGTACCACAATGTGCACTCCGTCCGGCTGGCCGGGCCGTTCGACGAGGCCGCCTTCCGTGCGGCCCTCGCGGCCGTCGTCGCCCGGCACCCCGTCCTGCGCACCTCCTTCGACCTCAACCGCTTCTCCGAACCCCTCCAGCTCGTCCACACCCGGGCCACCACACCCCTGACCGTCACCGACCTGCGGGGCCTCGACGCGGCGGGCCGGCAGGACGCGCTCGTCGCGCACGTGGAGCGGGAACGGAGCCGTCCGCTCGCCCTCTCCGAGGCGCCGCTGTGGCGGATGGCGGTGCATCTGCTGCCGGGTGACGCCTTCCAGTGGACGATCACCGAACACCACGCCATCCTCGACGGCTGGAGCCTCGCCTCCACCCTCACGGAGATCACGACCGCCTACCGGGCTGTGCGGTCCGGCGGGCACCGTCCGGCCGGGCCACCGCGCTCCGCCTTCCGGGACTTCGTCGCCGCCGAACGCGCGGCCCTCACCTCCCCCGAGTCGCGCGCGTACTGGCACCGCATGCTCGCCGACCGGCCCGACACCCGGCTGCCCGGGGCCGGGCTGCCCGGAACGGCCGGAGGTGAGGAGGAGACCCATCAGCATGACGAGGCCCAGGGGTACGGGGCGCTGAGCACCGTCTTCCCGGCGGAACTGCTCGGCGGGCTCGACGCGCTGGCGCGCCGGGCACAGGTGCCGGTCAAGTCGGTGGTGCTGGCGGCGCATCTGCGGGTGCTGAGTCTGCTCACCGGCAGTGGGGACGTGATCTCCGGGCTGACCGCACACGGGCGGCTGGAGGAAGCCGACGCGACGGAGGCGCGCGGGCTGTTCCTCAACACCCTACCGTTCCGGATGCGGCTGCCCGGCGGCAGCTGGGCGGACCTGGCACGCGCCGTCTTCGTCCACGAGCAGGACGCGCAGCCCCACCGCCGCTATCCGATGGCGGCGCTCCAGCGGGAGCTGGGGGGCGATCCGCTGTTCGAGGTCAGTTTCGTCTACAACCACTTCCATCAGCTGGCGGCGGCCACCGCCGGGCCGGACATGTCGCTGACGGCGGCGGAGGCGGACGTACGGGGCGGGATGGCCCGGACGCACTTCCCGCTGGTGGTCGCGGTCAGCCGGGGTCTTGAGACGGAAGGACTGCGGCTGGAGTTCGAGTACGACGCACGGCGGCTGTCGCCGGAGCGGGTGCGCGCGCTGCGCGATGCCTACGCCCGGGTGCTGGCCGCGATGGTGGCGGATCCGGGGGCCCCGCACCGGGAGGCGCGGCTGGTGGGGGACGCGGAGTTGGCGGTGATCGACTCCTGGCAGGGGGCGCGGGTCGAGGTGCCCGAGACCCTGGTGCACGAGATGGTCGCGGCGCGGGCCGCCGAGACCCCGGACGCCGTGGCCGTGGTGGCCGGGAAACAGCAGCTGACGTATGCCGAGCTGAACGTGCGCGCCAACCGGCTCGCCCACCGGCTCCGCGACCTCGGCGTCGGACCGGACGTGTGCGTCGGACTGTGCGCCGAACGCTCCACCGAGATGATCACCGGCCTCCTCGGCATCCTCAAAG
>NZ_JBHWJL010000420.1:0-3297 GCF_042731495.1 Streptomyces sp. NPDC059853 | reverse complement strand
GCATCCGGGGGTGCACGATCAGCCGGCCGATGGAGGCGGTGCCGTCGGCGTCGACGGTGCCGCGTACCGATCCCACGATCTCGGTGCCCAGCCGGGCCACCAGCACCAGACCGGCCCGCATCTCGGCGCGCAGGTCGTCCGCCGTCTGGGTCAGCGCGTCGATCTGGTAGTCCCCGGCCAGCTCGGCTTCCGCCTGGTAGCACAGGTACTGGAGTTTGAGGATCTGTTCGGCGTCCTGCTCGGCCGCCCTGTCGATCGTGACGCTCATGCCCATGTGCTCACGTCTCCCCAACGAGGTGATGGGCCGGGGCACATGAAGGAGGGTGTGCGCCACCGGCCGGTGAATGCCCTGACGGCGCCCGCCGGTTGTCCGCTCCGGGCGCCCCCAGCATTGTGCTGGCTACCGAGGCGTCTGGGGAGGGTGCGCGGGGTAACTGGCTTGTGAGATGTGCGACTGCGCTCGGGCGCATGAGCCCGCGCGGTACGGGAGAAGGGTCAGCGCCGGGCGTCGGCGGCGGCCAGCAGCACGGTGTCGGGGTGGTCGGTGTGGAGGCCGTCGATGCCCTGGTCGAGATAGGCGCGGACGGCGCCGAAGACATCGCCGTAACGTGACCCGTCGCTGCCGTCCCCGGTCCGGAAGTCGGCCGGGAGGTAGGCGTTCTCGTTGCGCAGGGTGTAGCCGTGGACGGCCAGGCCCCGGGCGTGGGCGTCGGCGACGAGGGTGGTCGGGGCGGCGAGGGTGTCGTCGGCGTGGCGCGGGACGACCAGGTCGAGGGTGGGGCCGATGAGGTGGGCGTACCCGGCGATCTCGGCCAGGCCCCCGGGGGTCACCAGATCGGCGACGGTGCGCGGGTCCCCGGCCCGCTGGAGATCGGCGGGCCGGGTCCCGGCGGCGGCGAGCAGCAGGGTGCGGCGGGTGTCGGCCCGTTCGGCCATCCGGCGCAGGCTGTCGGCCTCGAAGCTCTGGACCGTCGCGGGCGCGTCGGCGCGGTGCAGGCCGTACTCGTGCAGCAGCCCGGCCAGCGGTTCCTCGATGCCGAGGCCGAGGGCGCGGAAGTGGCCGGGGTGTTTGATCTCCAGGTAGAGCGGGACGGGCCGGCCGCGCCGCCGGCCCCGGTCCGCGGCCCACTCCAGCACCTCGCGGAGGGTGGGGACGGGCCAGTACCCGTCGTAGAGGGTGTTGTGCGGGCGGCGCCGGGGGAGGCTCTCGACGGCGCCGAGGGTGCCGAGTTCGGCGGCGGTGAAGTCCTCGGTGAACCAGCCCGTCACCTCCTCGCCGTCCACCGTTCTGGTGGTTTCCCGGTCGGCGAACTCGGGGCGGCCGGCGACATCGGTGGTGCCGGAGATCTCGTTCTCGTGCCGGCACACCAGCTGGTGGTCGCGGGTGGGGACCAGGTCCACCTCGATGGCGTCGGCGCCGAGGTCGAGGGCCAGCTGGTAGGCGCCGAGGGTGTGTTCGGGGCGGTAGCCGCTGGCGCCCCGGTGGGCGATGACGGTGGGCACCGGGACGTCCCCGGCCGCGGGCCGGGCCGCCTCCGGCCGGGCGACGGCGGCGCCCAGCAGGACGGTGGCGCCGGCCGCGGCGGCCGTCGCGCCGAGTACGGTGCGCCGGGTGAGCGACGTACCGTCGTGGTCCGGGGCCGCTGCGCGGTCTGCCGGCATGGTGCCTCCGTGGGATGTGCGTCAGGGCGATGGTAGAGAACGGGAAGCGCCCGGACGGGGACCTTCGGGTGCAGACATGACAAAGGCACATCAACATCGCGTGTCCGCTGCGTGAACCCCGTGCGCCACGAGCGCGGACACGCGAGTATCGTCCTTGAGCTGTGCGCTCCCGAGCACTGGCCACCACCCGACCGGAGGGAACCTTGTCCCGTTTCGTGCTGCTGAAGACGCTGTTCGGCCCCCTGCTGCGGCTCTTCTTCCGCCCCCGCGTGGAGGGTCTGGAGAACATCCCCGGCGAGGGCCCCGTGGTGCTGGCGGGCAATCACCTGACGTTCATCGACTCGGTCGTCCTGCCGCTCATCTCCAAGCGCCAGGTGCACTTCATCGGCAAGGACGAGTACGTCACCGGCCGCTCGCTCAAGGGCCGCGTCATGGCCTGGTTCTTCACCGGCGTCGGCATGATCCCGGTGGCCAGGGACGGCGGACACGGCGGTGTGGCGGCCCTGATGACGGGGCTGCGGGTCCTGGAGCAGGGCAAGGTCTTCGGCATCTACCCGGAGGGCACCCGCTCCCCCGACGGCCGGCTGTACCGGGGGCGCACCGGCATCGCCCGGCTCACCCTGATGTCCGGCGCCCCGGTGGTGCCGTTCGCGATGATCGGCACCGACCGGGTGCAGCCCGGCGGCAAGGGGCTGCCGCGCATCGGGCGCGGACGGCGGATCACCGTACGGTTCGGCACGCCGCTGGACTTCTCCCGGTACGAGGGCATGGACCGCGACCGCTATGTGCTGCGGGCCGTCACCGACGAGGTGATGACCGAGGTCATGCGGCTGTCCGGGCAGGAGTACGTCGACATGTACGCCACCAAGGCGCGGGCCGCCTGACGGCCGCCCCGCACGGGGGCGGCGGCCGGGCCCCGTTCAGCTCCAGGGCAGCGCGGAGCGCTCCGCCCAGTACCGTCCGGCGGGGACGGCCAGTTCGGTGAGCCGGGCCAGGTCGCGCGGGTCGAGGCGCAGCCCGGTGGCGGCCAGATTGCCCGTCAGCTGGGCGACGGTGGCCGCGCCGGAGAGCACGATGCCCGCCCACGGCCGGTGCAGCACCGCCGCGAGTGCCACGGCGTCCGGCCCGGTGCCGTAGCGGGCGGCGATCTCCCGCAGCACCGGCGGGGCGGCCTCCCCGGCCAGCCGGCCGTTCGCCATGCCCTCCTTGACGATGACGGTGAGCCCGGCGGCGTGCGCCTCGGCGAGCGCCTCCCCCGCCGAGGGCTCCAGCACGTTGAACGTGGACTGCACGGTGCGGAACAGCGGCCCTCCCTCGTACCGCAGCGCCAGAGCCGCGCGGATCGCCTCCGCCTGGGCGGGACCGCTGGTGGACAGGCCCACGTCCACGCCCGCCGCCCGCAGACCGGCCAGCCGCTCCAGCACGGCCGGGTCGGTGAGAGCCGGGCTCTGCGGGGTGACCGAGTGGATCTGGTACAGGTCAAGCCGGTCGCCGAGCAGCGCGGTGCTCTCGGCGTACTGGCGGTCGAAGGTGGCGGCGCTGTGGTCCTTCACCTCGTGGGTGTCGGCGTCGCTGCGCCAGTGGCTTTGCTTCTCCCCTCCTGGCCTCCAGGCGGTCCACCCCGGAAGGGGGCAC
>NZ_JBHWJL010000419.1:0-3308 GCF_042731495.1 Streptomyces sp. NPDC059853 | reverse complement strand
CGCCGGAGTGCCCTCAGGGTGGTGTCCTCCGGGCAGTTCGGCAACGCGGCGAGGTGCCGCAGCCGGCGGCGCGGCCCCGCGAAGATCCACAAGAGACGGCCCAGGACCTGTCTGACACATCCCGCCCGGCCTCCGGGGCCGGACCTCAGCCACCGTCCAGCCCCGCCACGTAGGCCTCGACCCAGCGGCCCGCGGCCAGCCGCCCGCTGTCCCGCCAGGCGAGCATCCGGTGCAGCCCGTCGAGATGGATCAGCCCGGCGCGGACGGTCAGCGCCGCGTAGTCCTCGCCCGGCACCGCGCGGGTGCTCAGGAACAGCGGCTGGGCGGGGGCGGCGGTCCGGCGGTGGTGCGCCAGCTTGGCCGCGCACACCGGGTTCGTCTGCCCGTAGGAGTCGCCGAGGGCGGCGAGCCGGGCGGCGGCCCGCTCCAGGGTGAGACCGGTCGGCGGGATCAGCTCCACGGCGCCCTCCTCGCCCAGGTGCCAGGGCAGGACCACGTCCAGCACTTCCGGGCCGTGCAGCAGGACCCGGTGCCAGCGGCCCCCGAGCGTGCGCTCGGCGGAGCGGAGATGGCCGGCGGCCTCGTCGTTGGTGTTGCCGTCGTCGGCCGGGTCGTACGGGTGCTCGCGGTCGAAGTGCGCGCGCACCTGCTCGAAGGTGACGCGCTCCAGCACCCTCACGGCACGTACTCGGTGAACGGGGAGGTGTCGAAGAGCCCCGGCCGGCGCCGCGCGCCCAGCCCGCGCCGCCGTCCGGCCGCCAGCACCTGCCGCCAGTACGGCTTGACCGGGGGCCACGGCTCGCCGCCGGTGCGGCAGTACGAGGCGTCGATCAGATAGCGGGAGGCGGTGGACGCCGCGGCGCCGGGGGCCGGCGGGCGGCGGGTGTGGAAGAGCGCGGAGTGCACGATCACCGTGGAGCCGGCCGGCAGCGCGCCGATCACCCGCTCGCCCGGCAGGACGGCGGTGCCGTGGTGGGCGAGCGCGTCCTTCTCCGCGACGGTGCGGTGCGAGCCGGGCAGCACCGCCAGCGGGCCGAGGGAGGGACGCAGACCGTGCGGATAGTGCAGCGCGTGCACCATCGGGGCGTCGCGGTGCCGCTGCGGGCGCTGCTCGTAGTCGTGGTGCCAGCTCTTGCCCGGGCCGTCCGCCGGGCGGCGGTCGCTGTGCAGATGGTGGAAGACGAACGACGGGCCGAGCAGCGCGGGATGGCTGAGCAGGTCCAGCAGCGGCGGGAAGGCGGCGAGTTCGCCGTGCGCCTCCAGGTCCAGTTCCACCCGCTCCGGCGGCGCCACCTCGGCGGGCCGCAGCGCGGCGTCGATGGAGCGCTGCCGCAGCCCGGAGTCCACCCAGTGGTCGACCTCGGGGGTGAGCCGCGCGACGAGGTCCGCCGGGAGGAAGCCGGGCAGCACCAGATGGCCGGACGCCGCGAAGCCGGACAACTGCTCCGCCAAATCCCCGGAACCGGTCACCATGCCCCTCACCCCTTTGTGTTCAGCGGACCGCCGGTCTCTGTTTACCAACGGGCGTCCGGGGCCATTCCGGACCGGTCGGCGAATGACCGAAAGGGGACAGTTCCGGCGGCGGCCCGCAGGAAGCGCTCGCTCCACTCCACGAGCAGATCGTGCAGTTCGGGCGGGCCGATCACCTCGAACTCCGCGCCGGTCATGCCGAGCGCCAGCAGCGGCCACTCCAGGGAATCGGTGGACATCACCACCCGGCAGCGGTCGGAATCCGGCCCCGGGCCCGGCTCCTGCCCCGGGCCCGGCCCCGGGATCTCCTCGACGGTGACCCAGCGGCCGATACGCGCGCGCACCGCCTCGGCCGGCGCCCGTACCACCGCCTCGACCCGGTAGGGGGTGGGCAGTTGCCCGATCCCGGCCCGGACGAAGGCGGCGGCGTCGGTGGCCGGCAGCTCGCGGGGCCGGAACCGCGCCCCGGTGGGGCGGGCCGCGCCGGTGACCCGGTCCAGCCGGAAACTGCGCCAGTCCTGCCGGGCGAGGTCGTAGGCCACCAGGTACCAGCGGCGGCCCAGCATGACCAGCCGGTGCGGCTCCGCATGCCGCTCGGTGCGCTCGCCGCTGCCCGCCGTGTAGCCGAAACGGACGCGTTCGGCGTCCCGGCACGCCAGCGCCAGACCGGTCAGCAGATCCGGATCCACCCCGTCCGGCGCGGCGGCCGCCCCGTCCCAGCCGGGCGCGGGAACAGTGACCTCCCGCAGCGCCTCCACCCGGTGCCGCAGCCGGGCCGGCAGCACCCGGACCACCTTGGCCAGCGCCCGTACCGAGGACTCGGCGACGCCCGCCACCGGGCCCTGCGCGGCGGCCTGGAGCCCCACCACCAGGGCGACGGCCTCCTCGTCGTCGACCACCAGCGGCGGCAGCGCGGCACCGGCCGCCAGCTGGTAGCCGCCCACGGCGCCGCGCTGGGCCTCGACCGGATAGCCGAGGTCGCGCAGCCGGTCGATGTCACGGCGCAGGGTGCGCACCGAGACGCCGAGCCGGCCGGCCAGCTCGGCGCCCGGCCAGAAACGGTGGGTCTGGAGCAGGGACAGCAGCCGGAGCGTGCGGGAGCTGGTGTTCGCCATGCCCCCATTGTCCGGGTGTTTCCGGACAGGAAGTGGCCGCTGTGCTGCCTAGCGTGGGAGGCGCCGGTGACGGACCACCACCCCGAGGAGTACCGCGATGACCACCACCCCCGCTTCTGCCGAGCCGGACGCCGAACGCGCCGACCTGCTGGAGACCCTGCGCCTGCACCGTGCCTTCCTCCGCTACACGGTGCGCGGGCTCACCGATGAGCAGGCCGCCCGGCGTACCACCGTGAGCGAGCTGTGCCTGGGCGCCCTGATCAAGCACGTCGCGGCGACCGAACGGCAGTGGACCGCCTTCGTCGTGGCCGGGCCCTCGGCGATCGGGGACGTCACCGAGGAGTCGGCGGCAGGGCGCCAGGAGTGGGCGGACGACCTGCGGATGCTGCCCGGGGACACCCTGGCCGGGCTGCTGGCGGAGTACGAGGAGGTGGCGCGCCGGACCGAGGAGATCGTGGCCGGCCTCGACGGCCTCGACCACTCCCACCCGCTCCCGGCGGCGCCCTGGTTCGCGCCGGGCGCGCGCTGGTCGGCGCGCCGGACGCTGCTGCACATCATCGCGGAGACGGCGCAGCACGCCGGGCACGCGGATATCATCCGGGAGGCGCTGGACGGGCAGAAGACGATGGGCTAGGACGTCCGGCGGACCGTGCCGGCCCCTCGGCTCCCGACCGCGGAGGTCTCCGAGGAGCTCAAGGAGCGCCAGGAGGAACTGACCGACGA
>NZ_JBHWJL010000418.1:0-3366 GCF_042731495.1 Streptomyces sp. NPDC059853 | reverse complement strand
GGGCGAGGAACGGGCCGCCGCCGTCCGGGCTCTCGGCGCCGACTGCGCGGCGGCCGCCGGGGACCTGCTGCCGTATCTGCGCACTGTCGACGCCGCCCGGGATCTGGATCTGCTGCGGCAGGCGCTCGGTGACGCCCAACTGCACTACTACGGCGCCTCCTACGGCACCAAGCTCGGCGCGGTCTACGCGCACCTCTTCCCCCGGCGGGTGGGACGCACCGTCCTGGACGCCGTCGTCGACCCGACCCGGGATGTGGTGGAGCGCGCGCTGCTGCAGACCGAGGGGTTCGAGCTGGCGCTCGGCACCTACCTGGCGGGCTGCGGCGATCCGGCCGGCTGCCCCACCACCGGCGCCATCGAGGACCTGCTGGAGCGGCTGCGCGAGGCGCCCCTGCCCACCGCGGGGCCGCGCCGGCTCACCCAGTCGCTCGCCTTCACCGGCATCATGTCCACGCTGTACTCCCCGCAGTCCTGGGACTTCCTCACCCGCGCGCTGCGGCAGGCACTCGACGAGGGCCGGGGCGATCTGCTGCTGGCCGCCGCCGAGCAGTACAACGGCCGCGCCGCCGACGGCGGCTACCGCAACCTGCACGCCGCCAACCGCGCCGTCAACTGCGCCGATTTCGCCTCCCGCCCCACGGTCGACGACATCCTCGGGCAGCTGGACGCCTTCCGGGAGATCTCACCCGTCTTCGGGGAGCACTTCGCCTGGGGGCTGCTCGCCTGCGAGGGCTGGCCCGTCACCGGCGAGCGCGACCGGCCCGAGGTGCGCGCCGAGGGCGCCCGCCCCGTGCTGCTGCTGGCGACCACCGGCGACCCGGCCACCCCGTACGCCGGTGCCGAGCGGATGCGGGACGCGCTCGGGCCGGGGGTCGGCGTCCTGCTGACGTACGACGGGGAGGGCCACGGCGCGTACGGTTCGGGCGACCCGTGCGTGACCGCCGCCGTCCACGCCCAGCTGCTGGCCGGTGCCGTCCCCGAGGACGGCACCGTGTGCCCGTGAGAGCACGCGAACGGCCGGGGCCCGCCCGGGCCCCGGCCGTCGTACCGCGCGTGCGGCCGTCAGTAGACGGGCTTGGCCGGCTCGATCTGGTTGACCCAGCCGATCACGCCGCCGCCCACGTGCACGGCGTCCGCGAACCCGGCGTTCTTCAGCACCGCCAGCACTTCCGCACTGCGGACACCCGTCTTGCAATGCAGGACGATCCGCCGGTCCTGCGGCAGCGTCTGGAGCGCGCTGCCCATCAGGAACTCGTTCTTCGGGATCAGCTTCGCGCCCGGGATGGACACGATCTCGTACTCGTTGGGCTCCCGGACGTCGATGATCTCGATCTTCTCGTCCGCGTCGATCCACTCCTTGAGCTGCCTCGGAGTGATCGTGGAGTCCTGGGCCGCGGCCTGCGCCTCGTCCGAGACGACCCCGCAGAACGCCTCGTAGTCGATCAGCTCGGTGACCGTCGGGTTCTCCCCGCACACCGCGCAGTCGGGGTCCTTGCGGACCTTGACCTGCCGGTAGGTCATCTCCAGGGCGTCGTAGACCATCAGCCGTCCGACCAGCGGATCGCCCGTCCCCGTCAGCAGCTTGATCGCCTCGGTGACCTGGATGGAGCCGACGGACGCGCACAGCACGCCCAGCACCCCGCCCTCGGCGCAGGAGGGCACCATGCCCGGCGGCGGCGGCTCGGGGTACAGGCAGCGGTAGCACGGGCCGTGCTCGGACCAGAAGACCGACGCCTGGCCGTCGAAGCGGTAGATGGAGCCCCAGACGTACGGCTTGCCGAGCAGCACGCACGCGTCGTTGACCAGGTAGCGGGTGGCGAAGTTGTCCGTGCCGTCGACGATGAGGTCGTACTGGCTGAACAGGTCCATCACGTTGGACGAGTCGAGGCGCTCGTCGTGGATGTTGACCTGGACGTACGGGTTGATGCCCTGCACCGTCTCCTTGGCCGAGACGGCCTTGGGACGGCCGATGTCGGCCTGGCTGTGGATGATCTGCCGCTGGAGGTTGGACTCGTCGACCTCGTCGAACTCGACGATGCCGAGCGTGCCCACGCCCGCCGCCGCCAGGTACATCAGCGCGGGCGAGCCGAGCCCGCCGGCACCCACCGCGAGCACCTTGGCGTTCTTCAGCCGTTTCTGTCCCGCCATCCCCACGTCCGGGATGATCAGATGGCGGGAGTACCTGCGGACCTCGTCGACGGTGAGCTCGGCAGCCGGCTCGACCAGGGGTGGCAGCGACACGGGGACTCCGATGGTCAAAGGGACAGACGTTCTCCGTACAACAGTGCCACGCGGTGGCGCATTCCGAGACGGGCGTCCTGACTCCTGAGACGCCCGTCCCGGAAGGCCGTCCTACAGGCGGCAGGCCGCCTCCATCCAGATGTCCGCCAGCGATTCCTCCAGGCCGATCCGCGCCCGCCAGCCCAGCCGGTCGCGCGCCGTGCGCACGTCCGCCTGCTGCCAGGCACCGCAGCCGTCGGGGTACGGCACGGGCTGCGGCGGGGACGGCAGCCCCGACGGCTCGGGGCCGCGCGGCGGCGGCGGGCCCAGCGGGGCGTCCAGTTCGTGCAGCGCCCCGGCGTAGCCGGAGATCCTGGCCAGCGCGGTGGCCGCCTCGCGCAGCCGTACCGCGTGCCCGGTGCCGATGTTGACCACGCCCTGGGCCGCCGACAGGGTCGCGGCGTGCACGGCGCGGGCGACGTCGCGGACATCCACGAAGTCCCGCTGCACGCCGAGCCCGGTCAGCTTCAGCTCGCTGTCGCCGTGCTGCATGGCGCGGCGCAGCGAGTCGGCGAGCCGGCCGAGCGGCGAACCCGCCGGGGTGCCGGGCCCGGTCGGGGAGAACACCCGCAGCACGATCGCGTCCAGGCCGGAGCCCAGGACGAGTTCGGTGGCGGCCAGCTTGCTGACCCCGTACGGGCCGCCGGGCCGCGCCAGCGCGTCCTCGGCGATCGACGAGCCGGGCTGGGACGGGCCGTACTCGGCCGCGCAGCCCACGTGCACCAGCCGCGAGCGGCAGCTGCTGCGCCGTACCGCCTCGCACACGGTGGCGGTGGCCACGGTGTTCTGCCGGGTCAGCTCGCTGGCGGTGCCCCGGATGGCACCGGCGCAGTTGATCACCACGCCCGGGTGCACCGCGTCCAGGAACCGGGTGAGGGCGCCGGGACTGCCGGTGGCGAGGTCGAAGCGCACATCGGCCTCGTCGCCGCGGCCCAGCGCGGTGAGATGGACGGCGGGGTCGGCGAGGAGCCGTTCGGCGACGAAACGGCCGATGTAGCCGCCTGCGCCCAGCAGCAGAACTCTCATCGGTCCTCCTCCCGTCGGCCGGTGCGGAGGGGGGTATGGGGTGGGTGGGTCATGGGGGGA
>NZ_JBHWJL010000417.1:0-3377 GCF_042731495.1 Streptomyces sp. NPDC059853 | reverse complement strand
GTGCAGGGCGGGGCCGTCCTGGGCGAGCAGCGCCTTGTTGGCGGTGACCACCCCGGCGCCGTGCTCGAAGGCGCGGCCGATGAGCGAGCGGGCCGGCTCGACGCCGCCGATCACCTCGACGACGACGTCGATGTCACCGCGGCTGACGAGCCCTTCGGCGTCCGTGGTGATCAGCGCGGGATCGATGCCGGCCCGGACCCGGTCCGGGCGGCGTACGGCCACCCCGGCCAGTTCGAGCGGGGCGCCGATCCGGGCGGCGAGGTCCTCGGCGTGCGTCGTCATCAGGCGCACCACCTGGGAGCCGACCACGCCGCAGCCCAGCAGTGCCACCTTCAGCGGACGAGTACGCACGATTCGACCTCGCCTTTCCATGTCCGTATGCGGCTTCCAGTGTGGTGCAGGCGGGGGGCGTGCCCCCGCCCGCGTTCAGTATGCGGACTCGGCGGCGGCTCAGCCGACGTCGAGCCGCAGCAGATCCTCTTCGGTCTCGCGCCGCACGATCACCCGGTCCTCGCCGTCGGTGACGGCGACGACGGGCGGGCGCGGCACGTGGTTGTAGTTGCTGGCCATCGAACGGCAGTAGGCGCCGGTGGCGGCCACCGCGATCAGGTCGCCGGGGGCCAGGTCGGCGGGCAGGTAGGCGTCGCGGACCACGATGTCGCCGCTCTCGCAGTGCTTGCCGACCACCCGCACCAGCATGGGCAGCGCGTCGGAGGCCCGGGAGACCAGCGCCACCGAGTACTCGGCGTCGTACAGGGCGGTGCGGATGTTGTCCGACATCCCGCCGTCGACGCTGACGTAGGTGCGCAGGCCCTCCAGCGGCTTGACGGTGCCGACCTCGTAGAGGGTGAACGCGGAGGGGCCGATGATGGCCCGGCCCGGCTCGACGGACAGCCGGGGCGCGGCCAGCCCGGCGGCGGCGCACTCGCGCTCGACGATGTCGCGCAGCGTCTTGGCGATGTCGGCGGGCTCCAGCGGGTCGTCGGCGGTGGTGTACGCGATGCCGAGGCCGCCGCCGAGGTCGATCTCGGGCAGGGTCACCCCGAACTCGTCGCGGACCGAGCCCATCAGCTGCACGACGCGGCGGGCGGAGACCTCGAACCCGGCGAGGTCGAAGATCTGCGAGCCGATGTGCGAGTGGACGCCGAGGAGTTCCAGACCGTCCCCGGCGGCCAGCACGCGGCGGATCCCTTCCAGCGCGGTGCCGCCGGCCAGCGCGAGGCCGAACTTCTGGTCCTCGTGGGCGGTGGCGATGAACTCGTGGGTGTGCGCCTCGACGCCGACCGTCACCCGGACCAGCACCGGCTGCCGTACGCCCAGGTCGCGGGCGGCGGCGGCGACGCGGTCGATCTCCTCGTAGGAGTCGACGACGATGCGCCCCACCCCGGCCTCGACGGCGCGGCGGATCTCGGCCGCCGACTTGTTGTTGCCGTGGAAGGCGATGGCTGCGGCGGGCATGCCGGCGGCGAGGGCGGTGGCCAGTTCGCCGCCGGAGCAGACGTCGAGGTTGAGACCTTCCTCGCGCAGCCAGCGCACGACGGCGCGGGAGAGGAAGGCCTTGCCGGCGTAGAACACGTCGGCGTCGTCGCCGAACGCCTGCCGCCAGGCGCGGCAGCGGGCGCGGAAGTCGCTCTCGTCGAGGATGTAGGCGGGGGTGCCGTGGGTGGCGGCGAGCCGGTCGGCGCCGACGCCGCCGACGGTGAGGACGCCGTCGGCGCGGCGTTCGACGGTGCGGGCCCAGACCTTGGGGTCGAGGGCGTTGAGGTCGGTGGGCGGGGCGCTGTAGTGGCCCTCGGGCAGCACGTCGGCGTGGCGGGGCCCGGCGGGGTGGGCGGAACGGCTCATGGGGTCCTCTGGTGGTGCGGGAGAGCTAGAGATGCTGGGGGGCGCTGACGCCCAGCCGGGTCAGACCGCCGGCCAGCACCGTCGCGGTGGCCTGGGCGAGGGCCAGTCGCGCGCGGTGGGCGGTCCCGGGTTTCTCGTCGCCGACGGGCAGGGTGGACCGGGCGGCCTCGGCCGTCAGCCAGGCGCCGGCCACCTCGACCAGACGCTGCGGGCTGTTCCCGGCGACGGACCACTGGCCCAGGGCGCCGAGCAGCGCGCGCTCGGCGGGGTGGGCGGCGGGGGCGGGCCGGGGGGTGAGGCCGAAGTGCCCGGCCCAGCGCAGTGCGTGCCGGCAGCGGGCGTGGGCGTACCGGACCCGGAAGAGCGGGTTGCCGGTGCGCTGCGGGAGCAGCCGGGCGGGGTCGCCGCCGGTGGCCTCGCTCCAGCGGGCGATGTCGCGCCGGGTGTCGGCGGGGAGCGGCGGGGCGGCGGGGCGGGCGAGCAGTTCGGCGAGCAGCGCGGTGTCCGCGTCCCCGTCGAGGCGGACGGTGAGGAACCCGTCGCGTACCTCGGTGTCCGTGATCCCGGTCTCCTCGCGCAGCGTGTCGCGCAGCAGGTGGGCGACCTCATCCGGCGTGCGGCCGGCGGGCCCGGCGAGCTGGTGGGCGACGGCGGTGGACCACCCGGGGGCCCCGTGCGGGGCGCGGCGCAGCACGACGCGGCCGGGCACGGCCGTACCGGGCAGCCGTCCGCTCCCGGCGGCCCGGCGCACGCAGTGCAGCAGGGCCTGCGAGAGCTGGTCGGGGGTCACCTGGCCAGGGTACGAGAGAAGGCGGGCACGGCGGGCCCCCGCCCCTCGTCCCGGAGCCGGCGGACCTCGCGCACCAGGGCGGTGGGCTCGAAGGGCTTGGCGAGGACGGCGTCCACCCCGGCGGGCGGGCCCGCGCCCGGGGCGGCGCCGGCGCTGGCGCTGACGAGCACGAGCGGGATGTGCCCGGTGCGGGGGTCGACCCGCAGCCGGTTGACGGTGCCGAGGCCGTCGAGCCGGGGCATGGCGACGTCGAGGGTGATCACGTGCGGCCGGAAGCGGTGCACGGCCTCCAGGCACGCGGCGCCGTCGGACGCGGTCATGACCTCGAAGCCGTCGAGTTCGAGGTTGACCCTGATGAGCTGCCGGATGACCTGGCTGTCGTCGACGACGAGGACCCGGCCGGAAGCGCCTGGCACGGTGCCAGGGTAAGCGCGTGCCCCCGCCCCCGTCCGGCCGTTTCCCAAACTCCCCCGGCGCGCAACCCGGTACGGGACCGCTCCCGGGAGCTGGTAATGTTCTCGGTGTCGCAAGACAGCCGCCAAGCCCCCGTAGCTCAGCGGATAGAGCATCGGCCTCCGGAGCCGTGTGCGCAGGTTCGAGTCCTGCCGGGGGCACTTTTTCATGTCCGGCGCGATGGTGGCGCCGGCCAGGGGAACGTCCGGCAGAGGGCGAGACACCCAATAAAGGTGTCTGTCCCACACAAGATTTACCACCCCCTCTGCCGGCCAGAACCGTCACCCGC
>NZ_JBHWJL010000416.1:0-3418 GCF_042731495.1 Streptomyces sp. NPDC059853 | reverse complement strand
CTGCGCACCGTGCTGCGCGACGGGGACACCGTACGGCTGCTGCTCGACCCCGACCCGGGCCCCTCCGCCGGGCCCGCCCCCGAGTGGCTGGAGTACGCCACCACTCCCGCCGCCCGCATCCCGATCCGGCGCCGGCTGGAGGAGCAGGCCGGCCCCGCCGAGCGCGCCGCCGCCCCCGCGCCGGTGGCCGCCGCCCCGCAGACCCCGGCCCCCGCCCCTGCCGAGCCGGCCGCCGAGCCGGTCGCCCTGGTCGCCGAGGCGCCCGGCGCCCCGGTGCGGCTGGCCCGCTGCTGCACCCCGGTGCCGCCGGACCGGGTGTGCGGCTTCCTGGTGCGCGGCGGCGCGGTCACCGTCCACCGCGAGACCTGCCCGGTCGCGGGCCGGATGACCGGCGCCGGCCGGTCCGCCCTGGAGGTCGGGTGGCGCTCGCCGTCCATCGGCTGCCGGGTCACCCTGTACGCCGAGTCGCTGGGCCGCCCGCACCTCCTCGCCGACCTCACCGAGGCGCTGGCCGCCCAGGGCGCGGCCGTCCTCCAGGCCGAGGTGGAGCCGCCCCGGCAGCAGCGGGTACGGCACACCTACACCCTGCGACTGCCCGACGCCTCCGGGCTGCCCGCCCTGATGCGGGCCATGCGCTCGGTGCCCGGCGTCTACGACGTGTCCCGGGCGGCACGGCCACGGGGGTGAGCGGCCCGCAAACCCGGGTGACGCCCCGATCCCGGCGTGCCACCATGGAGGCGACACCGGACAGCGGGGGAATCTTCCGCCGCTCCCGGGCGTTGTGGACATCACAGACGGCTGCCGTCGCAGCCGCTCCGCCGACGACTAAGGATCGCATTGACGTTTTCATCCCTTCCTCAGGAACAATCACGCCCCGCCGCGAGCCGCCGGGCCGACGCCCTGATGGATGAGGACGCGGACTGGAGCACGTTCGACGAAGAGCGGGACGGCGAGCAGTACGAGCGCGACGAGCGTGCCGCGCTGCGCCGGGTGGCCGGGCTCTCCACCGAGCTGGAGGATGTCACCGAGGTCGAGTACCGCCGGCTGCGCCTGGAGCGTGTGGTGCTGGTGGGCGTGTGGACCTCGGGCACCGCTCAGGACGCCGACAACTCCCTCGCCGAGCTGGCCGCCCTGGCCGAGACGGCGGGAGCGCTGGTGCTCGAAGGGGTCACCCAGCGCCGTACCAAGCCCGACCCCGCCACGTACATCGGCTCCGGCAAGGCGCAGGAGCTGCGTGACCTGGTGCTGGAGACCGGTGCCGACACGGTGGTGTGCGACGGTGAGCTGAGCCCCGGCCAGCTGATCAAGCTGGAGGACGTGGTCAAGGTCAAGGTGGTGGACCGCACCGCCCTGATCCTGGACATCTTCGCCCAGCACGCCAAGTCCCGCGAGGGCAAGGCGCAGGTCTCGCTCGCCCAGATGCAGTACATGCTGCCGAGGCTGCGCGGCTGGGGTCAGTCGCTGTCCCGGCAGATGGGTGGCGGCGGCGGGGGCGGCATGGCCACCCGTGGTCCCGGTGAGACCAAGATCGAGACCGACCGGCGGCGGATCCGCGAGAAGATGGCGAAGATGCGCCGGGAGATCGCGGACATGAAGACCGGCCGGGAGATCAAGCGCGAGGAGCGGCGCCGGCACCACGTACCGTCGGTCGCCATCGCCGGGTACACCAACGCCGGCAAGTCCTCGCTGCTCAACCGGCTCACCGGCGCCGGGGTCCTGGTGGAGAACGCCCTGTTCGCCACCCTGGACCCGACCGTCCGGCGGGCCGAGACGCCCAGCGGGCGGCTGTACACCCTCGCGGACACCGTGGGGTTCGTCCGGCATCTGCCGCACCACCTGGTGGAGGCGTTCCGGTCCACGATGGAGGAGGTCGGCGAGGCCGATCTGATCCTGCACGTGGTGGACGGCTCGCACCCGGCGCCCGAGGAGCAGCTGGCCGCGGTGCGTGAGGTCATCCGCGACGTCGGCGCCTCCCAGGTGCCCGAGATCGTGGTGATCAACAAGGCCGACGCCGCCGACGAGCTGACGGTGCAGCGGCTGCTGCGCGCGGAGCGGCGGGCGATCGCCGTATCGGCGCACAGCGGGCTGGGCATCGAGCAGCTCCAGGCGTGGATCGACGACGAACTGCCGCGTCCGGACGTCGAGCTGACGGCGCTGGTGCCGTACACCGAGGGCGGCCTCGTCTCGCGGGTGCACTCCGAGGGCGAGGTCCTCAGCGAGGAGCACACCGGTGAGGGCACGCTGCTGACCGTCCGGGTCCATCCGGAGCTGGCGGCGCTGCTGGAGCCGTACACGCCGGTCGGCCAGGGCTGATCGTGCGCGGGGCGCTCCGCCCCGCACCCGCACCGCAGGGCTTTCCCGGTACGCCGGGGGAGCCCTGCGGTGTTTTCCGCGTTTGCCCAACCCCCGGGCCCCCCGGGGGTGATGATGGAGATCCACACCGCCGGGCCGGGTTCGGGCCCGCGCCGATCCCGGGCGGTCGCCGTCCAGCGAACAGGAGTGAGAAGAACCGTCATGGCACCGACCCACCACCGCGCTGACCTGTGGATACGACATGTCGGACCGCCGCCCGCCGACCCCGCCGCCCGGCTGCTGTGCTTCCCGCACGCCGGGGGCGCGGCGACCGCCTACTTCCCGCTGGCGGCCGAACTGGGGGACGCCGTCGAACTGCTCGCCGTGCAGTACCCGGGCCGGCAGGACCGCTACGGGGAGCCCGCCATCGACACCGTCGAAGGGCTCGCCGACCGGATCCGGCCCCAGCTGGCGGCGTGGAGCGACCGCCCGCTGGTGCTCTTCGGCCACAGCATGGGCGCCATCGTCGCCTACGAGGTGCTGCGGTGGATGACCTCCGCGCCCGGCGCGCGGCCCAGCGGGCTCATCGTCTCCGGCCGCCGGGCCCCGGGCGTCGCCTGGCCCGACGCGGTCCACCGGGGCGGCGACGAGGCGCTGATCGCCGAGCTGCGCGCGCTGAGCGGCACCTCCTCCGTGGTGCTGGACGACCCGGAGATGCTGGAGATGATCCTTCCGGCGCTGCGGGCCGACTACCACGCGATCGAGACCTACCGGCACCGGCCGGGACCGGAACTGACGATCCCCGTCACCGCCCTGGTCGGTGAGGAGGACCCCAAGGCCCCGGTGGCGGACGTCAAGGGCTGGGAGCAGCACACCTCGGGCGCCTTCGACCTGCGGACCTTCCCCGGCGGCCACTTCTACCTCAACGACCGCTGGCCGGCGGTCGCCGGGGCGATCCGTGGCGCGCTGGCGGCTTGCGGCGGCGCGTAGGCCGCTGCCGGGGGGCCGGGGTGGACCCCCCGCGCCCCCGCGCCGGGGCAGCCGCGCGGGCGGAGGGGCCGGGGCCGGCGGAGGTGGTGGCGGCCCCGGCCCCCGCCCCCAGGAGAAAAGTAGGGCCACCCGCCCC
>NZ_JBHWJL010000415.1:1148-3423 GCF_042731495.1 Streptomyces sp. NPDC059853 | reverse complement strand
CCTCTCCGCGGCGGCCGTCCGCCGCGTCGACGCCTTCACCGAGGCCCTGCGGCAGGGCACCCGCCAGCTGAACGGCTCGGCACCGCAGGCGGAGGAGCCGCAGGACACGGAGGACACGGAGGAAGCGGAGGACACGGAGGACGGAGCCGAGGAGGAGCAGGAGCAGGAGCAGCCCAGGAAGCAGGCCAAGAAGACCGCCGGGCGGGACAAAGGCGCCAAGAGCGCCGGGAAGAGCGGTGGCAACGGCGAGAAGAGCGGGACCCGCGGCAAGCGGTCCACGGCCCGGAAGGACACCTGATGGCGAAACACGACGACACGGCCTCCCAGGACGGCCTCCGGGGCAGCCTGGAGCGGCTGGGCGAGGAGCTGACCGGCTACCTCGGCGCCCGGGCGCACCGGCTGACCAAGCACACCGGCGACCGCGTGCAGCAGTTCGCCGGCCGGGTCGCCGGTGCCCCGGTGGAGAACGCCAAGCACATGGTCAAGGACGCCACGGTCGAGCCGGTGAAGAAGGCGATCCCGGGGCTGGGCGGGAAGAAGGACGGGGACGGCGACGGCGGCGGCTCGGGCGGCGGCGGCAACCAGAAGGTCACCACCATCATCGAGTCCATCGACGTCGGCGCCCCGCTGCGCACCTGCTACAACTACTGGACCTCCTTCGAGGACTTCGGCGAGTACATGAAGGGCGTGCAGCACGTCCAGGAGAAGGACGACACCGAGACCGAGTGGCGCGCCAAGGTCGGGCCCTCCACCCGCTCGTGGACCGCGACCGTCCAGGAACTGGATCCGGAGGAGCGGATCACCTGGACCTCGGAGGGCGACAAGGGCACCAACCGGGGCGTGGTCTCCTTCCACGAACTGGCGCCCCGGCTCACCCGGATCGTGGTGGTCGTCGAGTACAGCCCGGCGGGCTTCTTCGAGAAGACCGCCAACATCTGGCGGGCCCAGGGCCGCCGGCTGCGGCTGGACCTCAAACGGTTCCAGAGCCATGTGATGCTCGCGGCCGAGGAGGACGAGCCGGAGGGCCGCCACCAGCGGATCCACGAGGGCGAGGTCGCCGAGGAGGGCGACGAGGGCGGCGAGGACGAGGAGCGCGAGGACGAGGAGGGCGACGAGGACGAGGACACCGAAGGCGCGGCGGACGAGGACGACGAGGACTTCGACGACGAGGACGTCGAGGACGAGGAGGACGACGAAGAGGAAGAGGAAGAAGAGAAGCCCCGCAAGCGGAAGCGGGGCCGGCGATGACGCGCTCCGTCCACCCCGTCGAGGCGTACGAGCCGCTGGAACCGTACCCGCCCCGTACCGCCAACCTCGCCGACATCCTCGAACGCATCCTCGACAAGGGCGTGGTCATCGCCGGGGACATCAAGATCGACCTTCTCGACATCGAACTCCTCACCATCCGCGTCCGGCTGTTCATCTCCTCCGTCGACACCGCCCGCAAGGCCGGGATCGACTGGTGGGAGACCGAACCCGCCCTCTCCTCCCGGGCCGCGCACGACGCCCTGTACGACGAGAACAAGCGGCTGCGGGAACGGCTGACCGAACTGGAGACCACCGGCCACCACCGGCACGACCGGCAGAAGGAGACCGAGCAGGCATGACCGAGACCGCCGGGATCACGCGGCCGGCCGCGGTGGCGGAACCGGCCGCCGACGGGTCGGCCGTGTGCGTCTTCGCCGTCTGCCACCGGCAGACCGCACCCGCCCTGGACGGCCTGACCGGCCACCCCGGCGGGGGACCGGTGCGGCCCCTGGACACCGGGCCGCTCACCCTGATCACCCAGGACGTGCCCGCCGCCGACTTCGCCCCCGAGAGCTTCGCCGAACGGTTCTCCGACCCGGCCGCCCTGGAGGGCTGCGCCCGCGCCCACCACGCGGTGATCGCCGCCGTCGCCCGCAGCGGCCCGGTCGTCCCGCTGCCGCTGGCGACGCTCTACCTCG
The DNA here is from genome assembly GCF_042731495.1 of Streptomyces sp. NPDC059853. NCBI lineage: Bacteria > Bacillati > Actinomycetota > Actinomycetes > Kitasatosporales > Streptomycetaceae > Streptomyces > Streptomyces sp. NPDC059853. The sequence continues at coordinate 1,477 of NZ_JBHWJL010000415.1, read as the reverse complement.
GCACGGAGCGCGCCACGGCCGCCGTGGCCGAGCGTGCCGAGCGGCTGCTGGCCCTGCTCGACCGGCTGCGCCACCGCGCCGAGTGGGGCCTGAAGGTGTACCCCGTCCGCGGCACCGGGCCCGCCGCCGCCCCGCCGGGGCCGGACAGCGCCTCCGCGGCCGACACCGGACGCGCCTACCTGGACCGGCTCCGCAACCGGCAGCAGGAGCGCGAGCGGCAGCACGAGACCGCCTGGCGCACCGCGGAGCACGTGTACACGACGCTCGCCCGGCGGGCGGCGGGAGGACCAGGACCTGTCTCTTATACACATCAGAGGCTGCCGTCGAGG
>NZ_JBHWJL010000415.1:0-1138 GCF_042731495.1 Streptomyces sp. NPDC059853 | reverse complement strand
CGTGTACACGACGCTCGCCCGGCAGGCCGCCGCCGCCCGCCGGCTGCGCCCCCAGGACCCGGCGCTGACCGGCGGCACCCAGCGGCAGGTGCTCAACGCGGCCCTGCTGCTCGACCAGGACCGGCAGGCGGAGTTCCGCGACACCGTCGCCGCCCTGGCCAGGGAACCCGCCGTCGCCGCCCACGCCCGGATCGAGGTCACCGGACCCTGGGTGCCGTACTCCTTCGCCCGCCTGGACGACGCCGAGCAGGAGAGGCCCGCCGATGCTCCATGAGCCCGTTGCCTGGCAGCCCGAGGAGGGCCCCTACGGCCCCATCGGGGTGCCGCTCGTCGATCTGCTCGACCGGGTGATGGCCACCGGTGTGGTCATCAGCGGCGACCTGGTCATCGCGATCGCCGAGGTCCCTCTGGTACGGCTGTCCCTGCACGCCCTGCTCTCCTCCGTCAGCGACAGGATGCCCGCCCCCTGGGCGGACAGCGGCCCGTGGTGAGCCCCGGCCGGCGGGTGGACCTGGACGAGGACTCGGTCGGCCGCGACCTGGTCGCCCTGGTGCTCACCGTCGTGGAACTCCTGCGCCAGCTGATGGAACGCCAGGCACTGCGCCGGGTGGACTCGGGCGAGCTGACCGAGGCCCAGGTCGAGAAGGTGGGCACCACCTTGATGCTGCTCGAACAGCGCATGACGGAACTGCGCACCACTTTCGGACTGCGCCCGGAGGACCTGAACCTCGACCTGGGGCCGCTGGGCTCCCTGCTGCCGCGCGACTGACTGCGCCCGGCTGCCGCCCCGCCCGGCTGCCGGGCGGGCCGATCGGGTGGCACCCGCCCCCGCGCAGCCTGTCACCGGCCGCGCGATGCCCCGCGGCGCCATGCTCGTTGGTGCCCGGGGGACCCGACGGACAGGAGAGCGCACATGGCACGCGGCGACCGGACGCCCGTACCCCGCAGACGCCGCACCGGGGACGGGACGGGCCGGGACCTGACCCGCCGCCCCCGGACGCCCGGCCGGGACCGCCGCGACCCCGCCGGTGCCCGGTGAGCCCCGCACCGCCCCCCGGCGGGGGCCTCCACCGGGCCGGGCCGGCCGACCGGGCGCGCTTCCTGCTGCGGGTCCTGCTGCCCGGCGCCACTGAGGGAC
>NZ_JBHWJL010000414.1:0-3439 GCF_042731495.1 Streptomyces sp. NPDC059853 | reverse complement strand
CTCCTCGGCCCGGCCGTAGGAGCGGGCCGCGTCCAGATAGCGCACACCGGCGGCGTGGGCGGCGTCCAGCAACTGGTGGCTGCGCTCGCGCAGGGCGTCGACGGTGCGTTCGGCGGGCAGGTCGGCGGCCCGGCCCAGGTTGATGTAGCCGGGGCGGCCGACGGCGGCCAGACCGAGGCCGATCCGGGCTGCCGGGGTCGCGTCGGGGCGGAAACGGGAGAACGCCATGCGGCTCACGCTACCCGGGCCGGTCCTGGGAGGGCCCAGGCGGCGGCGCACAGCGCGCGGGCTGCCCGGTCGCCGTAGTGGTCGGCGGCCAGCCAGGCGAGGGCGAACCGGTCGGCGTCGGCGGGGCGCAGCCGGCCGAACACGTCGCGGGTGCGGTCGGCGGCGGCGCGGTGCAGCTCGTCCAGCAGGTCGGCGGCGGTGGACAGCCCGGCCTGCCGCAGCCGCTGACGGTCCGTCCCTGCGCTGCCCGGCAGGGCCAGGGCGGGCCGGCCCGCGGCGAGGGCGGCCTGGGTGCGGCGGCGCAGCAGGTGCAGCGGGGCGGCGGCGGGCTCCGCCGGGACGGGGGGCGGGGCGGGGGTGGCGGCGGAGACGGCGGGATCGGCGGGCGGGCCGGAGGGGCCGGGGTGGTCCGTGCCGGTGAGGTCCGCGCGCTGGAGCCGGTGGTAGCCGAGGTCCACGGGCGCGCGCAGCCCCGGGCCCGGCTCCGCCCCCGGCGCCGGGCCGGCCGCGAGCAGCCGCAGCCGGGGGTGACCGGCCGGGACGAGCCGGGCGATGACCCGCAGCCGCAGCCCCGGCGTGGCGGCCAGCAGCCGCAGATTGTGCCGGTGGGCGAGATCCTGGTGCTCGTCGGCGGGGGCGATCCGCACCGTCAGGCCCGCGCAGGCGGCGGCCAGTACGTCCGGGGCGCCCGGCTCCCGGACCGGGCCGAGCACGGTGAGGTCGGTGAAGAGGAGTCCGGCGGCGGACCCGGGCCCGGCCGCGTCGAGGGCGCGGGCGATCTGCTGATCGAGCGGGGTACGCCACAGGGCGGCGGCCGGCTCCTCGTGCCACGGCACGCCCCGGGCCCGCACCGCCCGCACCCCGCGCCCGGCACCGAGCCGCCGGTCCGGGGAGACGGTGGCGCCGGACACGATCAGCCCGCCCCTGGCGAGCTCCTGGTGGGTGCAGGCGGCGTCGCCCAGCCGGACGGTGCGCCGGGCCGCGCCCGCCGCCCGGGCGGCCCCGCCCGGGGCCACGTCGGTGAGGGCGAACACCTCCCCGTCCGCGTCCACGGTCCAGGTCACCACCCCGGCGTGACCGCTGCCGGCCAGCACCGGCTCGCAGCACAGCCCGTACAGCCGCAGCGAGCCGCCGGGGGTGTACGGGCGGCGGGCGGTGCCGCGCAGTTCGGCGAGGCCGGGGGCGCCGGGGGAGGGCGCCCGGCGCAGGGCGTGGCAGACCAGCAGCAGTTCCTGGACGGTGGCGGTCAGTTCGGCGAGCCGGTGCCCCGGGTCGCCGGCCCGGGCGGCGCGCAGCCCGTTGACGGTGGCGACGGCGAGGGCGGCGGGCCGGTGCAGACCGGCGAGCCGGGCGGTGTGGGCGGCGTGCAGCAGCTCCGCCTGGAGGAGCGCGCCCGCTCCCTGGATGCCGCTCTCCAGCACGGCGGCACCGGCCCGCCACAGGGCGGCGGCGGCCGGCTGCTCCGGGGTGGGTTCGGACGGTTCCGTGTGCTGGGCGGGTGCGGCGGCGGCGAGCGGTGTGGCCGGCTCCGGGGCGGGGTGGCCGGACGCACCGGGCCGGGTGGGCGCGCCGGTGCCGGGCGCGGCGGGCGGTGTGTCCGGGGCGCCGGGGCCGCCGGGGGCATCCGCACCGTCCAGCCCGGCCGGCCCGTCCGCCTCGTCCTCGGGCCGCTCTTCGGCCACCGGCGCCAGCGCGGCGACGGCGGCCCGGTGCACACAGTCGGGGGCCAGCAGGCAGCCGCAGCGGATGGCGTCCGCCGTGGCCACCACTCCGGCGGGCGCGTGCAGATCGAGGGTGGTGTCGTCGTCGACGGCGATCCGCACCGTGGTGCCGTCCGTGCCGCGGGGGCGGGCGGCGAGCTTCGCGGCCGCGGCGTCGAGCCGTTTGCGCAGCCGCGGGCTGAGGGCCCGCGCCAGTGCGGCGGTGACCTCGGGCGCGACGGGGGGCAGCGCGACGGCGTCGGCGGCGGAATCGGTCATCATCTGCTTCCGGGAGTGCGGGGGCGGGCAAGGGGCGGGGGGTACGGTGGCGGGCCGGTCAGCGGATGGTGTCCCCCACCCAGCGGGCGAGTTCCAGCGGACTCACGGCGGCGACGGGCATCCCCGCCGCCACGAGCTGGGCCGCGGTGCCGGTGCTGTAGCGCGGGCGTCCGCTGTCGTCCAGGCTGGCGCAGCCCAGCAGGTGACAGCCGGAGTCGACCAGCGCACGGACCTCCGCGAGCAGGCCGCCCAGCGGATAGCCCTCCTCGAAGTCGCTGACGACGGCCACCAGCGTGCGCGAGGGAACGGTGACCAGGGACCTGGCGTGCCGCAGCCCGGCGGCGATGTGGGTGCCGCCGCCGATCTGCACCTCCAGCAGCAGCGCGAGCGGGTCGTGCACCTGCCCGGTGAAGTCGACGACCTCGGTGGAGAAGGCCAGGAAGTGCGTGCTCAGCGCGGGCACCCCGGCCAGGATGGAGGCGGTCAGCGCCGACCAGATGGTGGACGCCTCCATCGATCCGGAGACGTCGGTCACCAGGATCAGCCGCCAGTCGGCGGAGCGCCGGGAGCGGCTGCGGAACACCGGGCGCTCCGGAACCAGCCGGAGCTGCCCGTCCGGACCGTGGTGTGCGGTGCCGAGGTTGGCGCGGACCGTTCTGGCCAGGTCGAGTCCGCCGGACGGACGCCGGCTGGGCCGGGGCTGGACGGCTCCGGTGAGGGCGGGCCGCAGCCGGGTGGCGAGCTGCCGGGTCAGTTCGTCCACCAGCCGCCGCACCAGCGGCCGCAGGGCGGCCATCCTGGCCTCGGGGAGGCCTCCGGCGTGCTGGAGGACGGTGCGCAGCAGTTCGACGGAGGGCCTGGCCCGGTCGGGGTCCAGCGCGAAGACCGCATCGGTACGGCCGGCTGCGACGGCGGCGGCCAGCACCTCTTCGCGGACGCCGGGGCCGAAGAGGGCGGCCAGTTCACCGGCCCACTCCCGCACGCCGGGGTAGGCGGCCTCCCGCCCCCCGCCGCTGCCCGTGCCCACGAGGTCGCCGCCCGCGCCCTCCCCGCGGCCGGTGCCGTACAGCTCGTCCAGCGCGGTGGCCATCGGCCGCGCCCGCCCGGCCAGCCGTTCCGTACCCCGCCCGAGCACCAGCCGCCAGCGGTCCTGCGCCCCGATGAGCCGGTCGGCCGGCTCGTCCGGACCGGTACGGGGGGCCTCCGGACCGGCGCTGCCGGGTGGCCCGCCC
>NZ_JBHWJL010000413.1:0-3495 GCF_042731495.1 Streptomyces sp. NPDC059853 | reverse complement strand
ACTCTGCTGAACATGTTTCGGTGTGTTCCGAAGGGGTAGCGGCCGCGGGTGGTGTCGCCGCAGAGCCTGACGGCGACGTTGCGGTAGCTGACGTGGTAGTCGACGTCGGAGGCTTCGGCGCGGGTGGGGCGGGAGGCGTCGATCATGGAGTCGAGCATCTGGGTGGCGACGATGACCGGCTTGGCGTTGCGTTTGGCCAGCTTGATGGCGCGTTTTTGGAGCATGGGGACTTCTTCGAGGGGGACTTCGACGCCGAGGTCGCCGCGGGCGACCATGATGCCGTCGAAGGCGTCGACGATGTCCTGGAGGTTCTCCTCGGCCTGTGGTTTCTCGATCTTGGCGATGACGGGGAGGAAGCGGCCTTCCTCGGCCATGACGCGGTGGACGTCTTTGATGTCGTCGCCGGTGCGGACGAAGGAGAGGGCGATGATGTCGACGCCGGTGCGCAGGGCCCAGCGCAGGTCGTCGATGTCCTTGGGTGAGAGGGCGGGGACGGAGACGGCGACGCCGGGGAGGTTGATGCCCTTGTGGTCGGAGATCATGCCGCCTTCGGCGACGGTGGTGTGGATGTCGGGGCCTTCGACGGCGGTGACGTCGAGGGCGACGCGGCCGTCGTCGATGAGGATGCGTTCGCCGGGGCGTACGTCGGTGGCGAGGCCGGCGTAGGTGGTGCCGCAGCGGTGCTGGTCGCCTTCGGTGTCTTCGGTGGTGATGGTGAAGTGGTCGCCGGGTTCGAGGAGTACGGGGCCTTCGCGGAAGCTGCCGAGCCGGATTTTCGGGCCTTGGAGGTCGGCCAGAATTCCGATGCTGCGTCCTGTCGCGGTGGCTGCGCGGCGCACGCGTTGGTAGCGCTGTTCGTGGTCGCGGTGGCCGCCGTGGCTGAGGTTGAGCCGTGCTACGTCCATTCCTGCTTCGACGAGCGCGGCGATGCGCTCGTATGAGTCAGTGGCGGGCCCAAGTGTGCAGACAATTTTTGCTCGGCGCATACCTCAACAGTAGGACGTACCAGCGGGTAGAGAGCTATCGGAAAGTGACCAGGCGACGACCGCATATTGAAGAGGCATTGACAACTCCTTCTCATGAGCAGAAGCGTGCTCTTCTGAGCCGTGCCGCATTTCCGGGCGGCATATGTTCGGAATATCCAGCCGGATTCGCCCCGGAATTGGCGCGCCCGGCGCGCGGCGGTGTCCTCGTTCAGACGCTCACCCGCCGTACCGGCTGCCGTTGCGCGCGGGGCCCGGCTGCCGGTGTCTCCTCCCCCGTGTTCCCCGGCCGTAGCCCGAAGGTGGTGAACGCGCTCCGCTCCGGCAGCCGGTACCGCTCCTCCCCCGTCACGGCGTTGAGGATCGTCGCGCTGCGGTGCGCGACGAGGCCGAGGTCCGGCGCGCCGACGCCGTGGGTGTGCCGCTCCGCGTTGAGGACGTACACCGATCCGGTCACCTCCCGGTCCAGGCCCAGCCGGTAGCGTTCGTCGACCGTGATCCGGCCCGCCGCGTCCCGGTGCAGGAGCGGGTCGAGGGCGGCCAGCAGCGGGCCGAGCGGGCGTTCCCGGTAGCCGGTCGCCATCACCACCGCCTCTGTCACCAGCCGGGTCCGTTCGCCCTGCTCGGCGTGGTCCAGGTGCAGTTCGACCTGTGTGGTGCCGATCCGGCCCGCGGTGCGCACGGTCACTCCGGGGGTGAGCACCACGTCCGGCCAGCCGCCGCCGATGCTGTGCCGGTACAGCTCGTCGTGGATGTCGGCGAGCGTCTGGTGGTCGATGGCTTTGTGCAACTGCCACTGGCGGGCGATGAGTTCGTCGCGCCGCTGCTCGGGGAGCGCGTGGAAGTAGCGGGTGTAGTCGGGGGTGAAGTGCTCCAGGCCCAGCTTGCTGTACTCCATGGGCGCGAACGCCGGGGTGCGGGTGATCCAGTGGAGCCGCTCGCGGCCGGGCGGGCGGCGGCGCAGCAGGTCGAGGAAGACCTCGGCGCCGGACTGGCCGGAGCCGATGACGGTGATGTGGGCGGCGTTCAGCAGGTGTTCGCGGTGGTCGAGGTAGTCGGCCGAGTGGATGACGGGGACGACGGGGCGTTCGGCGAGCGGGCGCAGCGGTTCGGGGATGTGCGGGGCGGTGCCGATGCCGAGGGCCAGGTTGCGGGCGTGGGCGCGGCCGACGGCCTCGGCCTCGCCGTCGGGTCCGAGGCGGGTGTAGTCGATGTCGAACAGGCCCTGCGCGGTGTCCCAGCGGACGGCGTCGACGTGGTGTCCGAAGCGGAGGGAGGGCAGGCCGCGGCTGACCCAGCGGCAGTAGTCGTCGTACTCGGCGCGGGGGCTGTGGAAGCGTTCGGAGAGGTAGAAGGGGTACAGCCGCTGGTGGTGCCGGAGGTAGTTGAGGAAGCTCCACGGGTTGGTGGGGTCGGCCAGGGTCACCAGGTCGGCGAGGAACGGTACCTGGAGGGTGGCGCCTTCGATGAGCAGGCCGGGGTGCCAGTGGAAGGCGGGGCGCTGTTCGTACCAGGCGGCGGTGAGTCCGGGCTGGGTGTGGGCGAGGGCGGCGAGGGAGAGGTTGGCGGGGCCGATGCCGATGCCGACGAGGTCGTAGGGCTGCTGGGTGGTCATCGCGGCTGGTCCTGACGGGGGTGGTCTCCGGGGAGGTCGTGCTGGTCGAGGACCAGTTTGAGCAGGCCGTGCAGGTCGCTGCTGTGGGCGTGTGGGTTGAGGAGGGTGGCCTTGAGCCACAGTTCGGGTCGGCCGGTCGTGGGGTCGGGGACGCGGGCCCGGCCGAGGACGGCTTGGCCCGCGTGCAGCAGCCGGCGGCGGATGGTGGCGACCTGTGTGTCGGTGGCGCCGTGCGGGCGGAAGAGGACGGTGCTGATGCCGGGGCGGGAGCGCAGTCGCAGCCGGGGTTCGGCCTCGATGAGATCGGCGAACTCCTCGGCGGTGGCGCACACCGCGTCGACGAGCGCGCCCAGGCCGTGTCGGCCGAGGGCTCGCAGGGTGACGGCGATCTTGAGGATGTCGGGGCGGCGGGTGGTGCGCAGGGAGCGGCCGAGCAGGTCGGGGAGGCCGGCTTCGGTGTCGTCGTCCGCGTTGAGGTAGTCGGCGCGGTGGCCCAGCGGTGCCAGCGCGGACCGGTCGGGGACGGTCAGCAGGCCGGCGGCGACCGGCTGCCAGCCGAGCTTGTGGAGATCGAGGGTGACGGTGTCGGCCCGTCCGATCCCGGCGATCCGGTGCCGGTGCCGGTCGCTGAACAGCAGCGGGCCGCCGTAGGCGGCGTCCACGTGCAGGGCGACGGGTCGCCGGGGGCGGTGGGCGGCGACCAGGTCGGCGAGGGCGGCGAGCGGATCGACGGCGCCGGTGTCGGTGGTCCCGGCGGTGGCGACGACCACGGCGGGGGTGGGCCGCGGGGGGGCGTCGCACTCCAGGGTGTCCAGCCGTGTCAGTGCTTCGTCGACGGCGGCGGGGTCCAGGACGCCGCGCGGGGTGGGGAGCACCAGGGGCTCGGGGAGCCCGAGC
>NZ_JBHWJL010000412.1:0-3534 GCF_042731495.1 Streptomyces sp. NPDC059853 | reverse complement strand
GCCCCGGGGGGCGCCCCCCCCCGCCGCGCCCCCCCCCCCCGCCCCCCCCGCCCCCGCGGGGGGGGGGGGCGCCGCGGCCGTCCCGGCACCGCGCCGACGGCGACGGCGCGGCCCCCGGGCGCGGGCACAACCTCCCCACCCGCCCTCCGCACCCCGTACGGCGGGCGGCGGCGCCACCCGGGCGGTACAGTGCGCGGACACCCGCCCGCCGCTCACCTCCAAGGCCCCCCGTGCTCACCACGCCCGCCACCCGCCCGCTCGACCCGGGCGAGCTGGACGACGCCCTGGCCCTCCTCGCCCGGGAACCCCTCGCGAGCGCGTTCGTCACCGCGCGGGTCATCGAATCCGGCCTCGACCCCCGGCTCCTCGGCGGCGAGCTGTGGGGCTGGTACCACCGGGGCCGGCTGCGCTCCCTGTGCTTCTCCGGCGCCAACCTCGTCCCCCTGCACGCCGGCCCCGCCGCCCTGCGCGCCTTCGCCGAACGCGCCCTGGCCGAGGGACGCCGCTGCACCTCCATCGTCGGCCCCGCCCCCGCCACCGCCGCCCTGTGGGCCCACCTCGAACCGCACTGGGGCCCCGCCCGCGCCGTCCGCGCCCACCAGCCGCTCATGGCCACCAGCACCCCGCCGCCGCCCGGCATCACCCCCGACCCCCTGGTGCGCCCCATGCGCAAGGACGAGATGGACCTGGTGCTCCCCGCCGCCATCGCCATGTTCACCGAGGAGGTCGGCGTCTCCCCGCTCGACGCCGAGGACGGCGGCCTCGCCTACCAGTCCCGGGTCGCCGAGACGGTCGGCACCGGCCGCTGCTTCGCCCGCGTCGAGGACGGCCGGATCGTCTTCAAGGCCGAGATCGGCGCCGTCACCCCGCACACCTGCCAGCTCACCGGCGTGTGGACCGCCCCCGACCGCCGCCGTACCGGGCTCGCCGCCGCCGGCCTCGCCACCGTCGTCCGCACCGCCCTCACCACCTGGGCCCCCGTCGTCAGCCTCTACGTCAACGACTACAACGCCCCCGCCCTCGCCCTCTACCGCCGCCTCGGCTTCACCACGGCGGGCGCGCTGATGAGCGTGCTGTTCTGACCCGGGCGCGTTAGCCTCCCCGGCATGACACCATCCGCCTCGGGGACCGCGCCCGACGCCCAGGACATCGCCGTCGGACCCATCGATCTGACGGCCAGGGTGGACGAAGCCCTCGCCGTCCAGGCCCAGGCGTTCGGACTGACCCCCGGGGAGATCGCGGTCCGCCGCCACATCGTGCTCCGCCACCTCGCCCACCCCGGCGCCCGTGCGCTGGGCGCCGTCCACACCGCCACCGGAGCGCTCGCCGGCTTCGTCTACGGCATGCCCAACGACCGCAGCCAGTGGTGGTCCACCGTCGTCGAGCCGTATCTGCGCCGCGCCGGGCACGACGCGTGGCTCGACGGCTCCTTCACCATCACCGAACTGCACGTCCTCCCCGCTTACCAGGGCCGCGGCATAGGCACCCGCCTCATCACCGGCATCACCGACACCGCGGAGGAACCCCGCTCCATCCTCTCCGCCATCGACATCGAGAGCCCCGCCCGTCGCCTCTACCGGCGGCTCGGCTACCGCGACCTGGCCCGCCGCGTCCACTTCCCCTCCGCCGCCAGCCCCTACGCCGTGATGGGCGCCGACCTGCCGCTGCGCCGCTGACCCCGGCTCCGCTTGGCGCACCGGGCCGCCGACCCGCTACTCTCGGGCCCAATCGCTCATCCCACGCAGGAGTCACGAATCCCCATGGCAGCCCGAGTTCAGCGCCTGTCCCGATCCATGCTCAAGACGCTGCGGGACGCCCCGGCCGACGCGGAGACGACCAACCACCGGCTGCTGGTGCGCGCCGGGTACGTACGCCGCACCGCCGCCGGCATCTGGAGCTGGCTGCCGCTCGGCAAGCAGGTCCTGGAGAACGTCTCCCGCGTGGTCCGCGAGGAGATGGACGCCATCGGCGCCCAGGAGGTCCTGCTGCCGGCGCTGCTGCCCAAGGAGCCCTACGAGGTCACCGGCCGGTACGAGGAGTACGGTGACCTGCTCTTCCGGCTGCGCGACCGCAAGGGCGCCGAGTATCTGCTCGGCCCCACCCACGAGGAGATCTTCACCCAGCTGGTCCAGGACCAGTGCACCTCGTACAAGGACCTGCCGGTCGTCCTGTACCAGATCCAGACCAAGTACCGGGACGAGGCCCGCCCCCGGGCCGGCATCCTGCGCGGGCGCGAGTTCCAGATGAAGGACTCGTACTCCTTCGACACCACCGACGAGGGTCTGGCCGAGTCCTACCGGCTGCACCGCGAGGCGTACATCAAGATCTTCACCCGCCTCGGCCTCGACTACCGCATCGTCTCCGCGATCTCCGGCGCGATGGGCGGCTCCGCCTCGGAGGAGTTCCTGGCCCCCGCGGCGGCCGGCGAGGACACCTTCGCCGACTGCCCGGCCTGCGGCTACGCCGCCAACACCGAGGCCGTCAGCTTCGCGCTGACCCCGGTCGAGGGCGTGGACCACCCCGGGATCGAAGAGGTGGACACCCCCGACACCCCGACCATCGAGACGCTGGCCGCGCAGCTGGACGTGCCCGCCTCCGCCACGCTGAAGAACCTGCTCATCACCATCGACGGCGAGATCGCGGCCGTCGGTGTCCCCGGCGACCGGGAGGTGGACCTCGGCAAGCTGTCCGAGGCACTGGCCCCGGCGGTCGTCGACCTGGTGACCGCCGAGGACTTCGCGCGGCGTCCCGACCTCGTCCGCGGTTACGTCGGCCCGCAGGGCATGGCGGGCAAGGCCTTCCGCTACCTCGCCGACCCCCGGGTCGCCCCGGGCACCTCCTGGGTCACCGGCGCCAACAAGCCCGGCGTCCACGCCCGCAACGTGGTCGCCGGCCGGGACTTCGAGGTCGACCAGTACCTGGACGTCGTCGTCGTCGAGCCCGGCGACCCGTGCCCGAACTGCGGCTCCGGTCTGAACCTGGACCGCGCGATCGAGATCGGCCACATCTTCCAGCTCGGCCGCAAGTACGCGGACGCCTTCGGCCTGGAGGTGCTGGGCCGCGAGGGCAAGCCGGTGCGGGTGACGATGGGCTCCTACGGCATCGGCGTCTCGCGCGCCGTTGCGGCGCTGGCCGAGCAGACGGCGGACGAGCACGGCCTGTGCTGGCCGCGCGAGATCGCCCCGGCCGACGTGCACGTGGTGGCGGCGGGCAAGGCGGTGCAGACGGAACTGGCCGGCGAGATCGCCGACCGCCTCGGCGCCGCGGACGTCCGCGTCCTGCTGGACGACCGCGCGGGTGTGTCGCCGGGCGTGAAGTTCACCGACGCCGAGCTGATCGGCGTCCCGACGATCCTGATCGTGGGCCGCGGCGCCGCCGAGGGCCGCGTGGAGCTGAAGGACCGCCGCACCGGCGAGCGCGAGGACCTGACGGTGGACGAGGCGATCACCCGCCTGACCGCGCAGCCGAGCTGACCCCCCGGGCCCCGTCCCGCTCCCGCCCGGAAACGCCCGCCACGCCGCCCCGCCGAGGGGC
>NZ_JBHWJL010000411.1:0-3567 GCF_042731495.1 Streptomyces sp. NPDC059853 | reverse complement strand
CCGGTGTGGTGGGCTGCGTCATCGCTGCTCCCGGGGTGTCTCGGTAGGGGTGTTCACAGCTCGCGGAGGAGTCGTGGCAGGGGTGTTCACAGCTCGCCCATCCGCCGGATGACCGGGGCGACCCGCTGGACGCCGTGGCGGTACGCGCCCCGCGCCGCGTCCCGGACCGCCTCGCGCACCGCTCCCCTGACCCGGCCGGTCTCCCCGGTCGCGGGGGCGCCCGGCGGGCAGGTGGGTGGCGCGTACCGACTCCAGCAGGGTGGCGCCGGCGCGGTCGCGGATGATCCAGGTGATGTCGGCGTCGGCCCGGGTGGCCAGTTCCTGGCGGTCGTCGGGGTGGGCGACCTCCAGCCAGACCTTGGCGCGGATGCCGGGCGGCAGCCAGTCGAGGATGCCGGCGACGGCGGGCAGCGCGGTCTCGTCGCCGGTGATGAGCATCCAGTCGGCCTCCGGGGGCGGGCGGAAGTCGACGGCGGCGTTGTCCTCCTCCAGTGGGCCGAGGACGGCGACGGCGTCGCCGGGGGCGGCGTTCTCGGCCCAGCGGGAGGCGGGGCCGCCCTGCGCGCCGTGCAGGGCGAAGTCGATGTCCAGCTCGTCGGGTTCGCGGCGCTGCTCGCGGGCGGTGTAGGTGCGCATGATGCCGCGCTCGGCGGGGTCCATGCGCTGCCAGGCGGGCCACCAGGCGTGGCCGGCGTCCCGGGGGATGGCGACCTCGCGGCGGCCGGGCTGGGGGAGGAAGAGTTTGAAGCGCTGGTCCCGGCCTCCGCTGGCGAAGCGGTGGAGGCTGTCGCCGCCGAGGGTGACGCGGGTGAAGCTGGGGCTGATCCGGGTGGTGCGGAGCACCTGGAGATCGAAGAACTCGAAGGGCGCGGCGGTCATGGTCGTGTCCTCTCGTTGCCTCTCGGAAAGCCGGAACCGAAGGTTAGGCTAACCTAACTCCGCGCTGAGCGTGAGAGCCGGCGAGGGGAGGTGCGGGTGGGCGCGGAGGTGCGAGGGGGCGTGCCGGCCCCGGGCGGAGCGCGTACGGCCCCCGTACGCCACCCCGTTGGGCGGGCCGGGCCGGGCCGCGCGGGGCGAGCACGTACGGCGGTGGGCAGGCGGTAGCGTCGGGCGTATGCACGAGCCCACCGCCATGGACCACACCCCCGCCGGAGCGGGAGCCGCAACCGGCACCGGCCCCGCGGACCAGCCGGAGGCGACGGCGGCACCCGAGGCCGCGGGGACGCCGGAGGCCGGCGCACCGCGCCCGCTGGGGGTCGGCGTCACCGCCACCGGGCACGCCGGGGTCGACGCCGTACTGGCCCGGCTCGCCGACGCCGATCACCTCGCCGTCGGCGGCCACGGGGAGGTGTACGAGGATGTTCACCGCGGGCTGCGTGACACGCTGACCGCGCTCGACGTCCCGCACCCCCATCCCGTGACCCCCAGGAGCTGAACCACCCGTGGCCGCAGCGACCCGCCGACGCCTGTCCCGTCTCGACGCCGAACTGGTGCGGCGCAAGCTCGCCCGCTCGCGCGAGCACGCCAGGACGCTGATCGAGGCCGGCCGGGTCTCGGTCGACGGACTGGTGGCGGCCAAGCCCGCCACCCAGGTCGCCACCAGCGCCGCCCTGCTGGTGCGCGAGGACGCCGACGACCCCGGGTACGTCTCGCGCGGCGGCCACAAACTCGCCGGAGCCCTGGACGCCTTCACCCCGCTCGGGCTGCGCGTCACCGGCCGCCGCGCGCTCGACGCGGGCGCCTCCACCGGCGGGTTCACCGACGTCCTGCTGCGGGCCGGAGCCGCGCACGTGATCGCCGTGGACGTCGGGTACGGGCAACTCGCCTGGACGCTCCAGGCGGACGAGCGCGTCACCGTACGGGACCGCACGAACGTACGGGAGATGACCCTCGAACAGATCGGCGGGGTGCCGGCGGAACTGATCGTCGGGGATCTGTCGTTCATCCCCCTGGGACTGGTGCTGCCCGCCCTGATCGCCTGCGCCGCGCCGGACGCCGATCTGGTGCTGATGGTGAAACCGCAGTTCGAGGTCGGCAAGGAACGACTCGGCAGCGGAGGCGTCGTCCGCAGCCCGCGGCTGCGCGCCGAGGCGGTGACCGCCGTCGCGGAGCGGGCCGCGGACCTGGGGCTCGGCGTCCGGGGGGTCACCGCCAGCCCGCTGCCCGGACCGTCGGGCAACGTCGAGTACTTCCTGTGGCTGCGCGCCGGCGCACCCGCACTCGACCCCGCCGATGTCGAACGCGCCGTGACGGAAGGGCCCCAGTGACCACGATCAACCCGCCGCGTACCGTCTTCCTGCTCGCCCACACCGGCCGGCCGGCGGCCGTGCGCAGCGCCGAACTCGTCGTGCGCGGACTGCTCACGCACGGCGTGGGGGTGCGGGTGCTGGCCGAGGAGGCCGCCGACCTGCCGATGCCGGGCCACGGCGCCTACGACGACCGGGTGGAGTGGGTGGAGCCGGGACCCGGGGTGGCGGACGGCTGCGAACTGCTCATCGTGCTCGGCGGGGACGGCACCCTGCTGCGCGGCGCCGAGTTCGCGCGCGCCTCCGGGGTGCCGATGCTCGGGGTGAACCTGGGCCGGGTGGGCTTCCTCGCCGAGGCGGAGCGGGACGACCTGGACCAGGTGGTGGACCGGGTGGTCACCCGCGCCTACGAGGTCGAGGAGCGGATGACCCTGGACGTGCTGGTCACCGACGACGGCCGGGTCATCCACCGGGACTGGGCGCTGAACGAGGCGTCGGTGGAGAAGGCGGCCCGCGAGCGGCTGCTGGAGGTCGTCATCGAGGTGGACGGCCGCCCGGTCTCCGGGTTCGGCGGCGACGGGGTGGTGTGCGCCACCCCGACCGGCTCCACCGCGTACGCCTTCTCGGCCGGCGGCCCGGTCGTGTGGCCGGAGGTCGAGGCGCTGCTGATGGTGCCGATCAGCGCGCACGCGCTGTTCGCGAAACCGCTGGTCACCGCGCCGGGGTCGGTGCTCGCGGTGGAGGTGCGCCCGGACACCTGGCCCGCCGTGCTGTGGTGCGACGGCCGCCGCACGGTCGAACTGCCGGCCGGTGCCCGCGTGGAGGTACGGCGCGGGCTGGCGCCGGTCCGGCTGGCCCGGCTGCACCGGGCCCCGTTCACCGACCGGCTGGTGGCCAAGTTCGCGCTGCCGGTGGCCGGATGGCGTGGCGCTCCGCACTGATGTTCGACCCCGGGCGTCGCCACACCCCCCGATGACCTCGTATGGTCGTATCCGTGTTGGAGGAGATGCGGATCAAGGACCTGGGCGTGATCGACGACGCGATCGTCGAACTGTCCACCGGCTTCACCGCGGTGACCGGCGAGACCGGCGCCGGCAAGACCATGGTCGTCACCAGTCTTGGCCTGCTGCTCGGCGGGCGCGCCGATGCCGCGCTGGTGCGCGCCGGCGCGGCCACGGCCGTGGTGGAGGGCCGCATCAGCCTGCCACCCGGAGCCCCGGCCGCGCACCGCGCCGAGGAGGCCGGTGCCGAACTCGACGACGGGGCGCTGCTCATCAGCCGCACCGTCTCCGCCGAGGGACGCTCCCGGGCGTACGTCGGC
>NZ_JBHWJL010000410.1:0-3599 GCF_042731495.1 Streptomyces sp. NPDC059853 | reverse complement strand
TCT
Source organism: Streptomyces sp. NPDC059853 (assembly GCF_042731495.1). Classification (NCBI taxonomy): domain Bacteria; kingdom Bacillati; phylum Actinomycetota; class Actinomycetes; order Kitasatosporales; family Streptomycetaceae; genus Streptomyces; species Streptomyces sp. NPDC059853. Next base: position 3,596 of record NZ_JBHWJL010000410.1, on the reverse strand, counting down.
CGGTGTCCACCTTGTCGGTGGAGACCTCGAGCAGCGGCTCGTCGGCCTCGACACGCTCGCCCTCGGCCTTCAGCCAGCGGGTGACGGTGCCCTCGGTCACGCTCTCGCCGAGCGCCGGAAGGGTTACGGAAACCGGCATGGTTTCTGTTGCTCCTTACGAGAAGTGCGGATGGTTGCGCGCTCTGGTTGGCAACGCGGCCTGGGTTCAGTCGTGGGAGTGCAGCGGCTTGCCGGCCAGGGCCAGGTGGGCCTCGCCGAGCGCCTCGTTCTGCGTCGGGTGCGCGTGGATGAGCTGCGCGACCTCGGCGGGCAGCGCCTCCCAGTTGTAGATGAGCTGAGCCTCGCCGACCTGCTCGCCGAGCCGGTCGCCGACCATGTGGACGCCGACGACGGCACCATCACGGACCTGCACGAGCTTGATCTCGCCCGCGGTCTTCAGGATCTTGCTCTTGCCGTTGCCGGCCAGGTTGTACTTCAGGGTGACGACCTGGTCGGCGCCGTACCGCTCCTTGGCCTTCGCCTCGCTGATGCCCACCGAGGCGACCTCGGGGTGGCAGTAGGTCACCCGGGGCACACCGTCGTAGTCGATCGGCACCGGCGACAGACCCGCCAGCCGCTCGGCGACCAGGATGCCCTCGGCGAAGCCGACGTGCGCCAGCTGGAGCGTGGGGATGAGGTCACCGACCGCCGAGATGGTCGGCACGTTGGTGCGGCAGTACTCGTCCACCAGCACGTGGCCGCGCTCCATGGCGACCCCGGCCTCCTCGTACCCGAGCCCCTGCGAGACCGGGCCGCGCCCGATCGCGACGAGCAGCAGCTCCGCGTCGTACGTCTTGCCGTTGTCCAGGGTGACCCGCACCCCGTCGGCGGTGTACTCCACGCCCTTGAAGAAGGAACCGAGCGAGAACTTTATCCCGCGCTTGCGGAACGCACGCTCCAGCAGCTTCGAGCTGTTCTCGTCCTCCGCCGGCACCAGGTGCGGCAGGCCCTCGATGATCGTGACGTCGGTGCCGAACGACTTCCACGCCGACGCGAACTCGACGCCGATGACACCGCCGCCCAGCACGATCGCCGACTTCGGCACCCGGTCCAGGACCAGCGCGTGGTCCGAGGAGATCACCCGGTCGCCGTCGATGGTCAGCCCCGGCAGGGACTTGGGGGTGGAACCGGTGGCCAGCACGATGTGCCGGCCCACGTACCGCTGGCCGTTCACGTCCACGGAGGTGGCCGACGACAGCCGGCCCTCGCCCTCCACGTAGGTGATCTTGCGCGAGGCGACCAGACCCTGGAGCCCCTTGTAGAGCCCGGCGATCACCCCGTCCTTGTACTTGTGCACCCCGGCGATGTCGATACCGTCGAAGCTGGCCTTCACGCCGAACTCGGACGCGTCCCGGGCGGCATCGGCTACCTCACCGGCGTGCAGCAGGGCCTTGGTGGGGATGCAGCCGTTGTGCAGACAGGTGCCGCCCAGCTTGTTCTTCTCGATCAGGGCGACGTCCAGGCCCAGCTGCGAAGCACGCAGGGCCGCGGCGTAACCACCGCTGCCGCCACCGAGAATCACCAGGTCGAAAACGGTGCTGGCGTCGTTCGCCACGTCACGTTCCTCCAAGCATGGGGTTCACCGGTACCGGTCCACATCGACCGGCCGGCGGTGTATGTACGCCGCGTGGTGTGATGCGCGGCTCGATGTGGCTCGCCCCGGTTGGTTGAGCCCGGCCCTGTCCTGCCGGAACAACATCTTCGCACTTGTCGGCGACAAGTGAGACGCCGGGCCGGACAGGGCCGGGACCACCGTGACGCGCGTCACGTCGGGGCGGGCCGTCAGCCGCGTGCGGCCAGTTCGCCGGCCGCCGCCCGCTCGGCGAGCGCCAGCAGGGTCCGCACCGCGGTCCCGGTGCCGCCCTTGGGGGTGTAACCGAACGCGCCGCCCTCGTTGAACGCCGGGCCCGCGATGTCCAGATGCGCCCACGGGGTGCCGGCCGGCACGAACTCCTTCAGGAAGAGCCCGGCCACCAGACCGCCGCCCATCCGCTCACCCATGTTCTTCAGATCCGCGATGACGGTGGCGCTCAGCCCCTCCGCCAGCTCGGCCGGCAGCGGCATCTCCCACGCCGGCTCCCCGGCCCGCTCGGCGCTCTCCGCCACCAGCGCCCGGAACGCGTCGTCGTTGCCCATCACCCCGAAGATCCGCTTGCCCAGCGCCAGCATCATCGCGCCGGTCAGCGTGGCCACGTCCACGATCGCGTCCGGCGACTCCTCGCCCGCCCGCACCAGCGCGTCGGCCAGCACCAGCCGGCCCTCGGCGTCGGTGTTCAGCACCTCCACGGTGGTACCGCCGTACATCCGCAGCACGTCACCCGGACGGGTCGCCGAGCCCGACGGCATGTTCTCGGCCAGCGCCAGCCAGCCCGTCACATTGACCTTCAGCCCCAGCCGGGCGGCGGCGACGGTCGCCGACAGGACGGCGGCGGCGCCGGCCATGTCGCACTTCATCGTCTCGTTGTGCCCGGCCGGCTTCAGCGAAATGCCGCCCGAGTCATAGGTGATGCCCTTGCCGACCAGCGCGATCGTCCGGTCCGCCTCCGGGTGGGTGTGCGCCACCCGCACCAGCCGCGGCGGCGCCTGCGAACCGGCGCCGACCCCAAGGATGCCGCCGAAGCCGCCCTCGCGCAGCGCCGCCTCGTCCAGCACCTCCACCGTCAGGCCGTGCTCGGCCGCCGCCTCGGTGACATGCGCGGCGAAGTCGGCCGGGGTGAGGGCGTTCGGCGGGGTGTTCACCAGGTCGCGGGTACGCGCCACCTCGGCGGCCAGCACCTCGGCGCGGGCGGCGGCCGCCCGGTGGTCCGCCTCCTCGGCACCGGCGGAGAGCACCGTGACCCGCGCCAGCGGACCCCGGTCGTCCTCACCCGTCTTGCGGAACGCGGTGAAGTCGTACGCGCCCAGCAGCGCGCCCTCCGCGACCGCCGCGACCCGCTCCGCGTCCCCGGCGGGCAGCGCGAACGCCGCGTGCTCCGTACCCGCCAGCGCGCGGGCGGCGGCGCCCGCGGCCCGCCGCAGCGTCTCGGCGGGGAAGCCCTCGCCGTCCGCGGGCGCGGTACCGAGCCCGACCGCGACCAGCAGCGGGGCGCCGGAACCGGCGGGCGCGGGCAGCTTGGTGATCTCCTCCTTGCCGCCCTTGGCACCGAGCGTGGCCAGCACGCCGGCCGCCTCGGTGAGCAGCGCGGACGGGGCCGCCGCGCCGGGCGCCGGCACGGGGCCGTCCTCACCCTTCACGATGCCGATGACCAGGGCATCCGCGCTCACCTCGGTCGCGGAGGTCTTGCTGAGGGTCAGAGCTGTCACGGTGCAGTTATTCCGTTTCGTCGTAGGTCGAAGCCGCCGGGCCAGGGTACGCGGGGCGGCCGTCAGCCGGTGCCCAGGGTGGCCACCAGCAGCGCCGTGGTGCCCGCGGTCTCGGCCAGCGCGCCCAGCACATCACCCGTCACCCCGCCCAGCCGCCGCCGGCAGCGGGCCAGCAGCACCTCGGCGGCGGCGAGTCCCAGCACGGCCGCACCGCCGCCCACCGGCCCGGCCAGGAGGGTGGCCGGCACCGCCGC
>NZ_JBHWJL010000409.1:0-3606 GCF_042731495.1 Streptomyces sp. NPDC059853 | reverse complement strand
CGAAGGAGTTCGGCTCGTAGTTCTTCGCGCCGCCGTGCCGGCCGTCGTACATCACGCCTCCGTGACGATGATCGCGTTGGCCGCCATGTCCCACACCGACAGCTCCGGTTCGGCGCACAGGTCCACCGACCCCTCGGCGACCATCATGTACGGCCAGAAGTCGCCGTACGCCCGGGTCCGCCACACCTTGCGGGACAGTTCCAGGAAGCTGCCGAGCTTCCCGCGCTCCTGCCAGCCGGTCAGCGACGAGTACGCGAACGAGGCGTCCGCGGCGTCCGCGACCTGCGACACCCGGATCCGGGTGGCCGAGGTCAGCCCGCGCCCGGTGAACGCGCCGGCGCCCAGCGCCGCCCACCAGCGCCGGTGCAGCGCCGGCGCCGAGACGACCCCGACGACGGGGCGCTCCGTACCGTCCCCGTCCTGTTCCAGCAGCGCGATCAGCGTGGCCCACACCGGCACGCCGCGCACATAGTTCTTGGTGCCGTCGATCGGGTCGACGACCCAGCGCCGTCCGGTGCCGCCGCCCTGCGTGGTGCCGTACTCCTCGCCCAGCACCGTGTCCCGGGGCCTGGCCCGGCCCAGCTGGGAGCGGATCAGCTCCTCCACCGCCCGGTCCGCCTCGGTGACCGGCGTCATATCGGGTTTGGTGGCCACCTGGAGGTCGATCGCCTTGAACCGGTCCATGGTGAGCGCGTCGGCGGCGTCCGCCAGCACATGGGCCAGCCGCAGATCGTCGTGGTAGTCGGCCATGGGCACCAGTATCCCCGGCCGGTCAGTACGCCCGGCTCTCCCCCCGGTCGCGCAGCAGCCACAGACCGGTGCCGGCGGCGAGCACGGTCAGCCCCGAGACGATGTTCAGCAGGAGCCGGAGCGGGCCGTCGGACAGCACGAGGCTGACGACCGGGTTGACGATCAGGGCGAGGGAAAAGACGCACCACAGCAGTGACTTCATACCCGCCAGTCTGCTGCGCGCGGCCGGGCGTGCCGACCCGGCGGACCCCCCGGTCGATGGTGTAGACAGCTCCACCGTGCCGGGCCCGGCCGCTCGCCTACGCTGTCCGGGTGCGCGAGCTGCTCGAATCGACCTGGCGGGCCACGATCCAGCTGCTGATCGGCGGCGCGATCGGGCTGCTGTGCTATCTGCTGGTCGGTCTCGCGGCCACAGCCGCCGCCGTCTCCCTGCTGGTGATCGGGGCTGCCGCGCTGCCCGAGTTCGTGCTGCTGGTGCGCGCCGTCGCCGGCTACGAGCGGCGGCGCAGCGCCGCCTGGAGCGGTATCCCGGTCCCCGAGCACTACCCGCCGCTGACCGGCGGCCTGTTCCAGCGGGTGCGGGTCGCGGTCACCGACCCCAGCACGCACCGCGATCTGCGCTGGGTGGGCGCCCAACTGGTGTACGGGCTGGGGCTGATGTGCGTGGCCTTGATCCTGTGGTCGGTCGGGCCGCTGGTGGACGGCGTCTGGCACGGGCTGCGCCGCCCGGCGGTGGTGCTGCCGCTGATCGGCCGGCTCGCCGACCTCCAGGCGAGCTGGTCGCGGACGCTGCTGCTGCCCTCCCCCGCGGCGCGGCTCGCGGAGCGGGTCGAGGAGCTGACCGCCACGCGCGCCGGCGCGATCACGGCGCACGGCGCCGAACTGCGCCGGATCGAACGCGACCTGCACGACGGCGCGCAGGCGCGCCTGGTGGCGCTGTCCATGCGGCTGGGGCTCGCCCGGCGCGCGTACGAGCGCGACCCGGAGACGGCGCGCCGGCTGCTGGACGAGGCGCAGGACCAGGCCGAGGAGGCACTGGGCGAACTGCGGCACGTGGTGCGCGGCATCCACCCGCCGGTGCTCACCGACCGGGGACTGGCCGGCGCGGTCCGGGCGCTGGCGGCGGGCAGCGGCCTGGAGGTGGCCGTCACCGTCGCACCGGAGATCGAGACCGGGCCGCGCGCCCCGGCCGCCGTGGAGACCGCCGCCTACTTCGTGGTCGCCGAGTCGCTGACCAACGCCGCCCGGCACAGCGGCGCGGACCACGCCACCGTGGACATCGGCCGCGACGCGCGCGAGGCCGGCGCGCTGCGGGTCCGGGTCGCCGACAGCGGGCGCGGCGGCGCGGACGAGACGCGCGGCAGCGGCCTGACCGGCATCCGCCGCCGGGTGGCCGCCCTGGACGGGACCGTCGACGTGTCCTCCCCGCCCGGGGGGCCGACCGTGATCGAAGTGGAGCTGCCGTGCGTGTGGTGATCGCCGAGGACAACGCCCTGCTGCGGGAGGGGCTGGTCCTGCTGCTGCGTTCGGCGGGCCACGAGGTGGCCGCGGTGGCGAGCACCGGGCCCGAGGTGCTGCCGCTGCTGCTGGACCACCGCCCGGACGCGGCGGTGCTGGACGTACGGCTGCCGCCCGGCTTCCGCGACGAGGGGCTGCGGGCGGCGCTCGCCGCGCGCGAGCAGCTTCCGGGGCTGCCGGTGCTGGTGCTCTCCCAGTACGTGGAACAGACCTACGCCGCCGAACTCCTCGGCGGCGGGGCGCGCGGCGTGGGCTACCTGCTGAAGGACCGGGTGGGCCGGGTGGACGACTTCCTCGACGCCCTGGACCGGGTGGTGGCCGGCGGCACCGTCCTGGACCCGGAGGTCGTCACCGAGCTGATGTCCCGGCAGCGGCGCGGCGATCCGCTGGGCGCGCTGACCCCGCGCGAGCGCGAGGTGCTGCGGCTGATGGCCGAGGGCCACGACAACGCGACGATCGCCGCGGCCCTCGTCATCACCGAGCGGTCGGTCCACAAGCACATCGGGAACGTCTTCCTGAAGCTCGGCCTGCCGCCCACCGACACCGGTCACCGCCGGGTCCGCGCGGTGCTGGCCTACCTCAACGCCTGAGCGCGGGCAGCAGCGACCCGGCGGCGGTGGTGAGGACGACGGCCGCCACCAGGGCCGCCGCCTGCCCCGGCGGCAGCCAGGGCAGGGTGTGCAGGGTCGCCCAGCTGAACGCCGTCAGCGGCAGCACGGCCACGGCGGCGCCGAGCAGCAGCCCGGTGACCGCCACCACGGCGGCCTCGGCGGCCAGCATGGCGCCCATCTGGCCGCGTCCGGCGCCCACCCGGCGCAGCAGCGCCCGTTCGGGGCGGCGGCCGACCGCGATCACGGTGAGGGTGGAGTGCACCGCGAGCAGCCCGAGGACGCCGATCGCGGCCACGGCGGCGGTGGAGAGGCGGCGTTCCAGGTCCTGCGCGGGGGCGGGCGGGGCGTCCGGATCGCTGACGTGCGGGGCGAGTTGCCCCCGGTCCAGGAGGAACGCGCCGAGGGCGAGGGAGCGTTCGTACACGGCCACCACCCGCAGCCGCGCCTCGGTGCCGTCGCCGTACCGGAGCGTGAGGGTGTCCCCGACGCCCGCGCCCAGGACGCGGGCCGCTTCGGCGCCGACGGCCACGGTGCCGGGGCCGAGCGCGGCGAGATCACCGGCGCGGACGCCGGGGTCGAGAACGCGCAGGTCCGCGGCGGTGACGCCGAGGGCGGGGAACCGGTCGATGACGGGTTCGCCGAGTTCGCTGCGGGTGGTCAGGACGGTGGTGGCCGGCGCCCCCTCCGCGCTCCCGGCGGCCCGGACCTGCTGCGCGGTGGCGTGGGC
>NZ_JBHWJL010000408.1:0-3616 GCF_042731495.1 Streptomyces sp. NPDC059853 | reverse complement strand
CCTTGGGGGTGGGGGTGCGCACCGCCTCGGGCTTGCTGTTGTCGCCGCCGTGGTTTATTAACAGTACGGCGCAGACCAGCTCCAGGGGCTGGGGAACCGGTTCCTTGAGATGTTTGTTCGAGCCGGGTTCCGCACCGTCCAGGGGGATGCCGCCGGTGGCGACCACCGCCGTGACATCGAGCCCGGACAGGCCGGTGACGATGGTGCGCAGCGTGGTGGAGGGGTCCGTGGCCTCCGGTGGCAACGGCACCTTGCGGCCGGCCTCGCGGAAGGTGGGCAGGACGGTGCCGAGGGCGGCGAGCACCAGGGGCCGTTCGCCCGGCAGCCGGGCGGCCCAGGGCGGGAGTGCGCCGCTCACCTCGACCGCGGTGGTCTGCCGGTAGGCGAGCGCCGTGGTGGGGTGGCGGGCGAACCCGTACCCGCTGGGCATGTAGTCGAGCCGCCCGTACGGATACAGGCTCGCCGGGTCCTCGCGGGCCGGGAGCCCGGCGGCGGCCCGCAGCGCGTTGAGCGCCGGCAGCACAGGGCGGGGGTCGAGCAGGTTGAGAAAGCCGCTGGGGAAGGGCAGCTGGGGTACGTCGAGTGCCTCGGCGAGGACGACGGCGGCGAAGTCCATGCCGTCCCGGACGACGGCGTCGGGCCGTACCTCCTGTGCCACCTCCCGCAGGACGGCCAGCACGGTGAGCGCGTACGGTCCTGCCAGCAGGGCGGTCAGCGGGTGGTCGGGCGAGGACATGTCCTGGGCCGGGTCGAAGTCGAGGTCGCCGTCGGCGCCCGGGGCGTCCGGCAGCACGGGGCGCACGGTGATCCGGTCGGCGGCGAAGACCGGGGCGACGGCCTCGGTGGTGACGACGGTGACCTCGTGCCCGGCACCGGCGAGCGCCCGGGCCAGGGGCAGCAGGGCCCGGCCGTGCGAGGGCGAGGCCAGGGCGGTGCACAGGACGCGCATGGGGGATCCTTCCGGCGGACGGGGCGGCGACGGCGTGTGCAGACGTACCCCGGCCACCGGCCGCCGATGAGGATCCGGCCGCGAACTCACCCGTTCCGGTGGCGCGGCGCGCCCACCGTGGTCAGCGCAGCGGCTGGTTGAAGCGCAGCAGGTTGCCGGCCGGGTCGCGGAAGGCGCAGTCGCGCACCCCGTAGGGCTGGTCCATCGGTTCCTGGAGCACCTCGCCGCCGGCCGCGCTGATCCGTGCGAACGTCGCGTCGCAGTCGTCCGTCTCGAAGATCACACCGCGCAGCAGGCCCTTGGCCATGAGTTCGGCCATCACGGTGCGGTCCTCGGGGGAGGCGTTGGGGTCGGCGAGCGGCGGTTCCAGGACGATGCTCACCTCCGGCTGGGCGGGCGGCCCGACCGTCACCCAGCGCATGCCCTCGAAGCCGACGTCGTTGCGGACTTCGAGGCCGAGCGCGTCCCGGTAGAAGGCGATGGCCCGGTCGTGGTCGTCGACGGCGATGAAGCACTGGGAGATCGTGAGGTTCATGGGCTCACGCTACGGGCGGACGGCCGGGTGTGCTCCCTCGCCCCGGCCGGTCTTCACCGGCCGGGTGTGGATCTTGGCGATGCAGGCCGGGATGGCGGCGCCGTCGTCGTGGCGGCGGGCCCGGTAGGCGCTCGGGGTCTCGCCGACCAGCTGGGTGAAGCGGGCGGAGAAGGAGCCGAGCGAGGTACAGCCGACCGCCATGCACACCTCCGTCACCGAGAGGTCGCCGCGCCGCAGCAGGGCCTTGGCGCGTTCGATGCGGCGGGTCATCAGATAGCTGTACGGGGTCTCGCCGAACGCGGCCCGGAAGCTGCGGGAGAAGTGGCCGGGTGACATCAGGGCGCCGCGGGCCAGCGCGGCGACGTCCAGCGGCTCGGCGTACGCGCGGTCCATGCGGTCGCGGGCGCGGCGCAGCCGGACGAGGTCGTCGAGAGCGGGCCGTGTCACCCGTTCAGTGTCCCCAGACCGGTCAGGAATGGAGAAGCGCCGGCGGCGGGGGCCGATTACCGTGACTGACCAGGCAATACCGATCGAAAAACGCTCAGGAGTGATCATGTCCGGTACATCCACCGAGGGTGTCAGGACCGTGCTGCACCCGGTGTCCGACCTGGCCGCCGCCACGCCGGTCTACGCGGCGCTGCTCGGCACCGCGCCCCAGTCCGACACCCCGTACTACGTCGGTTTCGAGGCGGCCGGCCAGCAGATCGGCCTGGTCCCGGGCGGCGGCCCGCGGGCGATGACGTCCCCGGTGGCGTACTGGCACGTCGCCGACATCGAGGCCAAGCTGGCCGAGGTGACCGCCGCGGGCGCCACCGTCCACGAGCCGGTGCACGACGTCGGCGGCGGCCGGCTGGTGGCCACCGTCACCGACCCCGACGGCAACGTCCTCGGACTGCTCCAGGACCGCTGAACCATGACCCACACCGCCGACGATCACGATGTGATCCGGGTGCACGGAGCCCGCGAGAACAACCTCCAAGACGTCCATGTCGACATCCCCAAGCGCCGGCTGACGGTCTTCACCGGCGTCTCCGGCTCGGGCAAGAGCTCCCTGGTCTTCGACACCATCGCCGCCGAGTCGCAGCGGCTGATCAACGAGACCTACAGCGCGTTCGTCCAGGGCTTCATGCCCGCCCTGGCCCGGCCGGAGGTGGACGTGCTCGACGGGCTGACCACGGCGATCGTCGTCGACCAGCAGCGGATGGGGGCCGACCCCCGCTCCACCGTCGGCACCGCGACCGACGCCCACGCGATGCTGCGCATCCTCTTCAGCCGGCTCGGCCGGCCGTACATCGGGCCGCCGGGCGCGTTCGCCTTCAACGTGCCCTCGGTGCGGGCCAGCGGCGCCATCACGGTGGAGCGGGGCACGGCCACCAAGGCCGTCAAGCAGACCTTCAGCCGCACCGGCGGCATGTGCCCGCGCTGCGAGGGACGCGGCAGCGTCAGCGACATCGACCTCAGCCGGCTCTACGACGCCGGCAAGTCGCTCGACGAGGGCGCCATCACCGTCCCCGGCTACAAGGCGGGCGGCTGGAACTACCGGCTGTACACGGCGTCCGGCTTCTTCGACCCCGCCAAGCCGATCCGCGCGTACACCGAGCGGGAACTCCACGACTTCCTGTACCGCGAGCCGACCCGGATGAAGATCGAGGGCATCAACATGACCTACGAGGGGCTGGTCCCCCGGGTCAGGAAGTCGCTCCTCGCCAAAGACCGGGAGGCGATGCAGCCGCACATCCGGGCGTTCGTGGACCGGGCGGTCACCTTCACCGCCTGCCCGGAGTGCGGCGGCACCCGGCTGAGCGAGGGCGCGCGTTCCTCGAAGATCGCGGGCGTCAGCATCGCCGACGCGTGCGCGATGCAGATCAGCGACCTGGCGCGGTGGATCGCCGGACTGCGCGAGGAGTCGGTGGCGCCGCTGCTGACCGCGCTGCGGCACACCCTGGACTCGTTCGTGGAGATCGGCCTCGGCTACCTCTCCCTCGACCGCTCCGCCGGGACACTCTCCGGCGGCGAGGCGCAGCGGGTGAAGATGATCCGCCAGCTCGGCTCCTCCCTCACCGATGTGACGTACGTGTTCGACGAGCCGACCACCGGGCTGCACCCGCACGACATCCGGCGGATGAACGATC
>NZ_JBHWJL010000407.1:0-3659 GCF_042731495.1 Streptomyces sp. NPDC059853 | reverse complement strand
CTTCCGGCGCGGCGGCCGGTGGGGGAGCCGCCCCGGAGCGTCCCTCCGGGGCGGGCGACGGGCCCGGGCCGTCACTCCCCGCGCCGCTCGATGGCCGCCGGGCGCTGCTGGGCCGCCCGGATCCGGGAGACGTCCAGCTTGTCGGTGCGGTCGAAGCGGTAGATGCCGTTCTGTTCCTGGAACACGTCGGTCAGCTGCGTGTAGCAGTAGCCGAACATGTCCGGATCCTCCAGCAGCACCCCCGTCAACCCGGCGAACCGCTGGTGGAACTCCTCCTCGTCGCGCGGCCGTTCGCCGTACCCCCAGGACTCCTCCCGGTCGTCGCCCCGCGCCCGCGCGGCGGTCTCCGGGTGCCACCAGATGCCGCCGAACTCGCTGACGAAATAGGGCTGACCGCGGTACGGCAGCGACCACGGACGGCCGTCGGGCGCGGCGTTGACGTAGGGCCGGTCCCGGTCGAGTCCGGCGACCTGCGCGCCGAAGGCGACCGGATCCTGCTCGTAGCTGTGGGAGTCGTAGATGTCGGTCTCGGCGACCCGGTGCGCGTAGCCGGAGGCGTCGATGACCGGGCGGGTGGTGTCCAGCGCCTTGGTGGCCAGGAACATGGCCCGGGTCACCGCGTCCAGCGCTGTCGTGCGGTCGTGCAGCCGCTGGTACGTCTCGTTCAGCGGGCACCAGCCGATGATCGAGGGGTGGGAGTAGTCGCGCTCCACCGCCTCCAGCCACTGCCCGGTGTACGAGGCGTCCGGCTGCTGGTTGTCACCCGAACTGCCGCCCACCTCGCAGCCCCAGTCGCCGAACTCGCCCCACACCAGATACCCGAGCCGGTCGGCGTGGTACAGGAACCGCTCCTCGAACACCTTCTGGTGCAGCCGGGCGCCGTTGAACCCGGCCGCCTGGGCGAGTTCGATGTCCCGCACCAGTGCGGCGTCGGTGGGCGCTGTCATCAGCCCGTCCGGGTACCAGCCCTGGTCCAGCACCAGCCGCTGGAAGACCGGTTTCCCGTTGAGGAGGACGGCCTTGCCCCGGATCGCCACCGAGCGCAGCCCCGCATAGCTGCCGACCGCGTCGACCACCCGGCCGTCGCCGTCCAGCAGTTCCAGCCGCAGGTCGTACAGGTGGGGGTCCTCCGGGCTCCACACCCGGCGGCGGTCCCGCGGCACGGGCAGATACAGCCGGGGCGCCAGGTCCAGATCGGCGCGGGCCTCGGCGGTGGCGACCTCGCCGTCCGCGTCGCTCAGCCGGGCCCGTACGCGGTGCCCCGGCGCGTTGCCGGACAGCGGCAGCTCCAGGTGGAAGGCGGAGCCGGCCAGGTCCGGGGTGATCCGGGGGCGGTGCAGCCGGGTGTGCGGTACCGGCTCGGCCCACACGGTCTGCCAGATGCCCGTGACCCGGGTGTAGTGGCAGTCGTGATTGGCGTAGCGCAGCGCCTGCTTGCCCCGGGCCTGGGGCCCGGACTTGGGGTCGCGGGCGCGGACCGTGACGGTGATCTCCTCGCCCGGACCGGCCACCTGGTGCAGGTCGGCGGTGAAGGGGGTGAACCCGCCCCGGTGCCGGGCCACCTCGGTGCCGTTCACCCACACGGTGGCGTCGTAGTCGACGGCACCGAAGTGCAGCAGGACCCGCCGGCCGGCCCACGCGGCGGGCAGGGTGAGGGTGCGCCGGTACCAGACGGCCTCCAGGAAGTCGGTCTCCCCGATGCCGGACAGGACGGACTCCGGCGGGAACGGCACGGTGATCTCCCGGTCCAGGCCGCCGGTCAGCAGACCGCGTTCCAGGCCGCTGTCACCGGGGTCGAACGCGAACTGCCAGGTGCCGTTGAGGTTCAGCCAGTCCTCGCGGACGAACTGCGGGCGCGGGTACTCGGGACGGGGCACGGCGGTGGGGGCGGACACGGCAACTCCTGTAGGGAACGGGGCGGGCGGCGGTACGGGCGCTCAGGTGCCGCCGAGACCGGTGGTGGCCACCGACTTCACGATGCGGCGCTGGAAGAACAGGAAGACGAGGATCAGCGGAGCCGCCGCCAGCAGCGCGGACGCCATCGACTGGGCGTACTGGATGCCGTACGCCTCGCGCACCGTCGCCAGTCCCACCGGAAGGGTCATCAGTGACGAGTCGTTGATGATGATGAACGGCCACAGGAAGTTGTTCCAGGCGCCGATGAACACGAACACGGACACGGCCGCGACGATGGGGCGCGACAGCGGCAGTACCACCGAGCGGAAGACCCGCAGCTCCGAGGCGCCGTCGATCCGGGCGGCCTCCTCCAGCTCGCGGGGCACGGCGTCGAAGAACCGTTTGAGGATGAAGACCATCATCGGCGCCACCACCTGGGGCAGGATGACCGCCCAGTAGGTGTCGACCAGGTTGAACGCGCGCATCTGCTGGAAGAGCGGAACGATGAGCAGTTGCGGCGGCACCATGATGGAGGCGACCGTGACGGCCAGCAGCACCCGCCGGCCCCGGAAGGTGCCCCGGGAGAACGCGTAGGCGGCCAGGGTGGAGATCACCACGGTGATGACGGTGACGAGGGTGGCGATCAGCAGACTGTTGACGGCCCACACCGGGAGGTTGCCGCGTTCGATGATGTGGCGGTAGGACTCCAGGGTCAGCGCCCCCTTGAGGGGGTTGAGACCGGGGACGGCGACGTCCCGCTCGCTCTGGAACGAGGTCACCAGCGCCAGCGCGAAGGGCGTCAGCCACAGCAGGGCGAACCCGGCGAGCGCCGTGCCGGCCAGCACCCGGGGCAGCCGGCCGTGGCCCAGGAGCAGCGGGGAGCCGGCGGCCTCGGCCGCCCGGCGGCGCGCGGGGCGCGGCGGTCGCGGCCGGGTGCGGAGGGCGGGGGTGGCGGACACGGTCAGCCCTCCTGACGCGGGAAGAACCGCAGCTGGGCGATGGAGACGACGATGATCAGCGCGAAGAACAGATAGGAGATGGCGGAGGCGTAACCCAGCCGGTAGCCGGTGAACCCGACGTCGTAGATGTACTCCAGGATGGGCCGGGTGCTGTCGTTCGGCCCGCCCTTGGTGAGGATGTAGATCTGGTCGAACACCTTGAGCGAGGCGAGCACCTGGAGCATGCCGACCAGGACCGTGGTGCGCCGCAGCTGCGGCAGGGTGATGGACCACAGCCGCCGCCAGGCGCCGGCGCCGTCCAGGGCCGCCGCCTCGAAGAGGGTGTCGGGCAGCGACTGGAGCGCCGCGAGATAGAGCAGGAAGTTGAAGCCGACGGTCCACCAGACGGTGAGCAGCGCGATCGCCCACATGGCGACCGCCTCGTCGGAGAGCCAGCCCACCGGGCCGAAGCCCAGGGTGTCCAGAAACTGGTTGGCCAGGCCCAGATCGGGCTGGTACAGCCACTGCCAGATCAGCGTCACCACGGCGACCGGCAGCAGGTACGGGGCGAAGAACGACAGCCGCCACAGCCACTGCCCGGCCAGGCCGGTGTGCACCAGCAGGGCCATGGCGAGGGCGATCAGCACCAGCGGCACGGTGGTGATCAGCGTGAAGAACAGCGTGTTGCCCAGGGCGTTCCACACCGCCGCGTCGCCGAAGGCCTCCGCGTAGTTGGCGAAGCCGACGAACGAGGTCCCGGCGAGGGTGAGCGACTCGTCGGTGAAGCTCATCGCGATGCCGTGGACGACGGGCCACAGCATGAAC
>NZ_JBHWJL010000406.1:0-3723 GCF_042731495.1 Streptomyces sp. NPDC059853 | reverse complement strand
CCATGGCCGTCCACTCCCCCGCCCCCCCCCCCCCCCCCACCCCCACCCCCCCCCCCCGCGCCCCCCCCCGCCGCCCCCGGGGGCCCCGCGGCCCCGCCCGGCGACGATGCCAAGGAGCAGCGCCGGGCCGCTCGCCGTTCCCGCCGATATCAGCGGGACACCAAGTGGAGCCCGTACGGCTTCATCGCGCCCTTTTTCGTCTTCTTCGCCGCGTTCGGGCTCTTCCCGCTGCTGTACACGGGCTGGTCGGCCCTGCACCGGGTGTCCCTTCACAACCCGAACGAACTGGAATGGGTGGGCTTCCAGAACTTCACCCGGCTGTGGCAGGACGAGTTCTTCTGGAACGCCCTGGGCAACACCTTCACCATCGGCGTCATCTCCACGGTGCCGCAGCTGCTGATGGCCCTGGGCATCGCCCATCTGCTCAACTACAAGCTGCGCGGCTCGATGATGTTCCGGGTCGCGATGCTGACCCCGTACGCCACCTCCATCGCCGCCGCCACCCTGGTCTTCGCGATGCTGTACGGCCGGGACTACGGTGTGATCAACTGGGCGCTCGGCCTGGTGGGGATCGACCCGGTGTCCTGGGAAGCGGGCAGCTGGAGCAGCCAGTTCGCCGTGTCCACCATCGTCATCTGGCGCTGGACCGGCTACAACGCGCTGATCTACCTGGCCGCGATGCAGGCTGTCCCGCACGATCTGTACGAGTCGGCGTCGCTGGACGGTGCCAGCCGCTGGCAGCAGTTCATCCATGTGACGATCCCGTCGCTGCGTCCGACGATCATCTTCACCGTCGTGGTCTCGACCATCGGCGCCACGCAGTTGTTCGGTGAGCCGCTGCTGTTCGCCGGGTCGCCCGCGGGTGGTTCGCAGTCCCAGTACCAGACGCTCGGTCTGTACATGTACCAGATGGGGTGGTTCAACTTCCATCTCGGCCGAGCGGCGGCCATCGCCTGGACCATGTTCCTCCTGCTGATCATCATCGGGCTGGTCTACTGGGCGATCATGCGCTGGGTGAACCGCGATTCCGCCGGCAAGGAGGCGTGACCCGTGACTACCACTGAGACCGAGAGCGCGGAGCGCGCGGCGGGCGTGGCCGGGAAGTCCCCGGCCCCGGAATCCGGTGGCCGGGGCGACGGCACGGCGGGCGGTTCCTCCGGGCGGCGCCGGCGCGGCCGGCGGGCGGGCAGCGCCGGCCGGCAGATGCACGGCGGCTGGCTGACGTACACCATTCTGATCATCTTCACCATCGGTTCGCTGGTCCCGCTGGTGTGGCAGCTGATCGCGGCGTCCCACTCCTCGGGCCGGCTGGCGCAGACGCCGCCGCCGTTCTGGTTCGGCGACCGGCTCTTCGACAACCTGGAGCGGGCCTGGACCGACGCCAACCTGGGTCTCGCGCTGCTGAACACCACCTTCGTGGCCGGCACCATCACCGTCTCCACGGTGCTGTTCGCGACGCTGGCCGGGTTCTCGTTCGCCAAACTGCGGTTCCGGGCGAAGAACGTGCTGATGCTGCTGGTGATCGGCACCATGATGGTTCCCCCGCAGCTGACGGTGGTTCCGCTGTTCATGGGGGCCGCCAAGCTGGAGTGGGTGGACCAGCTGCAAGTGGTCATCCTGCCGATGATGGTGAGCGCCTTCGGGGTGTTCTTCATGCGGCAGTACCTGTCGCAGGCGCTGCCCACCGAACTGATCGAGGCCGCCCGGATGGACGGCGCGCACAGCCTGCGGGTGGTGTGGCACGTGGTGTTCCCGGTGGCGCGGCCGGCGATGGCGGTCCTGGGCATGCTCACCTTCGTGGCCGCCTGGAACGAGTTCTTCTGGCCGATCATCGCCCTCACCCAGCGAAATCCGACCGTCCAGGTGGCCCTGACCAATCTCGGTCGTGGGTATGTACCCGATCAGGGCGTCATCATGGCGGGCGCGTTGCTGGGCACGCTGCCGCTGCTGATCGCGTTCGTCCTGTTCGGCAAGCAGATCGTCGGCGGCATCATGCACGGCGCGATCAAGGGCTGAACACCGCCGCGGGCCGCACAACGGCCCGCGGTGGGGCGGCGGCGCCCGGGTGATCCCGGGGGCCGCCGCGGGCAGCACTGTCCGGCGAGGTCGGTTACCCTCTGAAACAAGCAAAAATGGGAGCGCTTCCATGACTGAAAACAATCCACGAGTGTTTCCACCGGACTTCCTGTGGGGCGCGGCCACGGCCGCCTATCAGATCGAGGGAGGCGCTCGCGAGGGCGGCCGGACCCCCTCGATCTGGGACACGTTCAGCCATACGCCCGGCAAGGTCCTGGCCGGCGACACCGGCGACGTGGCCTGCGACCACTACCACCGCTGGCGCGACGATCTCGCGCTGATGTCCGAGCTGAACCTGCGCTCGTACCGGTTCTCCGTCTCCTGGCCCCGGGTCCAGCCCACCGGGCGCGGTCCGGCCGTCCAGCGCGGGCTCGACTTCTACCGCGAACTGGTGGACGGGCTGCTGGAGCGCGACATCACCCCCATCGTCACCCTCTACCACTGGGACCTGCCCCAGGAGCTGGAGGACGCCGGCGGCTGGCCGGAGCGGGAGACGGCCGAGCGGTTCGCCGAGTACGCGGGGATCGTCGGCGAGTCCCTGGGCGACCGGGTGTCGCTGTGGACCACGCTCAACGAGCCGTTCTGCAGCGCGTTCCTGGGCTACGGCTCCGGCGTGCACGCCCCCGGGCGCCACGACCACGAGTCGGTGCTGCGCGCCGCGCACCACCTCAACCTCGCGCACGGCCTCGGTACGCAGGCGCTGCGCTCGGTGCTGCCGCGGGCCGCCGAGGTGTCGATCAGCTTCAACCCCGGCGTGGTGCACCCGCTCGACCCCGAGTCGGAGTCGGACCGCGACGCGGCGCGCCGGATCGACAACCTGCACACCCGGATCTTCTCCGACCCGGTGCTGCACGGTTCCTACCCGGAGGACCTGAAGCGGGACACCGCGCGGGTGACCGACTGGTCCTTCGTCCGGGACGGCGACGAGGCGATCATCCACCAGCCGCTGGACGCGATCGGGATCAACTACTACACCACCACCGTGGTGTCCGGGCCGGTCGAGGACGAACTGCCGGAGAGCAAGCGGGCGGACAACCACGGCAAGTCCGAGCACTCCATGTGGGTCGGCGCCGAGGACGTGGTGTTCCACCGGCCGGCGGGCGACGTCACCGAGATGGGCTGGACGGTCGCCCCGGCCGGGCTGACCGAACTGCTGCTGCGCTTCAGCCGCGAGGCACCGAAGCTGGGTCTGTACGTGACCGAGAACGGCGCGGCGTACGACGACAAGCCCGACGCCACCGGCGCGGTGCACGACCCGGAGCGCATCTCCTATCTGCGGCAGCACTTCGCGGCCGTGCACGAGGCGATGGAGCAGGGCGCCGACGTGCGCGGCTACCAGGTGTGGTCGCTGCTGGACAACTTCGAGTGGGCCTTCGGGTACAGCAAGCGCTTCGGCATCGTCCACGTGGACTTCGACACCCTGGCGCGTACCCCGAAGTCCAGCGCCCGCTGGTACGCCGGGGTCATCGCCTCGAACCAGCTCCCCGCCTCCTCGAGCGACTAGCCACCGCCGCCTACCGTCGCTTTCCCGGAAGGGGGGACGGGGGGGCCTGGCGCCTGGTCCGCCGCCGTGCCTGTGCGCGGCGGGGGGGCCGGGCCCGGGGGAGTGCCCGGCCCCCGGCCGGCGGGGTGGCGGCCCCGGGGCGG
>NZ_JBHWJL010000405.1:0-3724 GCF_042731495.1 Streptomyces sp. NPDC059853 | reverse complement strand
CCAGCGACGTCACGCTGCCGATGTCCCTCGGCTTCGCCGTCCTCGCCGCGGCGGCCGGCTGGGGCCTGCTCGCCCTCCTGGAGCGCTTCACCGCCCGCGGCCTGCGGACGTGGACCATCGTGGCGCTCGTCGTCCTCCTGGCGTCCTTCATGCCGCTGTTCGGCGTCGAGTCCGACGGCGGCACCAAGGCCGCCCTCGCCCTGATGCACCTCGCCGTGGGCGCCGCCGTCATCCCCCTCTTCCGCAGGGGCACCGTCCGGAGAGCGCCTCGTTCGAACACAAAGACCAAAACCCTCACTAACTGACCTAACCCGCGAGAGCGCAGACAGCGGCTGACCCGGCAGGCAGCATGTCCGCTTACGCCGCCCCCGCGAACGGGACCGAGGGACCGCGGCGACGCGTTTGAACTGTCTGAGGTGCACATGAGCAATCCGGAACACCACCCGCGCAGCGCCGCGAGGGAGGTGTGGCAGGGCCGGCTGGGTATCCGGCGCCCGCGGCGGCCGGTGTTCGCCGGCCTGTACGGGGTCGTGGTGCTCGCCCTGGTGGCCCTGGCGGTCGTCGACGCCTCCTCGCACGCCGGGGGCGGCAGCGCCCGCACCAACCTCACGCTGATGGCCCCGGCCGCGCCGGGCGGCGGCTGGGATCTCGCGGCCCGGGAGTCGCAGCAGGCGCTGCGCTCCTCCGGCGTCGTCAACAACGTCCAGGTGGTGAACGTGCCCGGGGCGGCCGGCACCATCGGCCTGAGCCAGACGGTGGGCCGCAAGGGCGACGAGTCGCTGCTGATGGTCACCGGCACCGTCATGCTCGGCGGCATCAACGTCACCGGCTCCGAGCACACGATGGACGACGTCACCCCCATCGCCCGGCTCGCCGACGACTACCTGGTCGTCGTGGTGCCCGCCGACTCCCCGTTCGAGACGCTGGACGACCTGCTGGAGACCTGGGCGGCCAACCCCAGCGGCACGGCCGTCGGCGGCGGCTCGCTGGGCGGCACGGACCACCTGCTGGCGGGGCTGCTCATGCGCGAGGCCGGCATCGACCCCGGCAAGCTCAACTACCTGGCGTACGCGGGCGGCGGCGAGGTCACCACCGCGCTGCTCTCGCACACCGTGGACGCCGGGATCAGCGGCTACAACGACTTCTCCGACCAGATCGAGACCGGCCGCTTCCGGGCGCTCGGCCTCTCCGCCGAGCAGCCGATCGACGGCATCGACGTGCCGACCTTCGTCGACCAGGGCGTCGACCTGGCGCTGCCCAACTGGCGCGGCGTGGTGGCCGCTCCGGGGCTCACCGACGAGGAGATCGCGGAACTGCGCGCCATCGTCACCGAGATGGCGGAGTCGGAGGAGTGGGCGGACGCCGTCACCCGCAACCGCTGGAAGGACACCTTCATGGTGGGCGAGGAGTTCGAGGAGTTCCTGGCCACCGAGACCGCACGCATCGACGAGATCGTGGAGGAGCTGGGACTGTGACCACCACGACCGAGAAACCGGTGTCCGCGCCGCCCGGGGCGGACCGGCCGTCCTTCTGGAAGGGCCGCAGCGAGTTCGTCGTCGTCGCCGTGCTGCTGGCGCTCGCCGCCTTCCTGACCCACGGCACCCTCACCATGACGGTGCCGCCGACCGCCGCCTCCCCGGGGCCGCAGTTCTTCCCGTGGATCATCACGGGGCTGGCGTATCTGCTGGCGGCGGTGCTGACCTGGCAGATCATCCGCAACCCGAGCGCGCCCCCGGCGCCGCCCGGCACGGAGCAGGACCCGAACCCGGCCCTCCCGGCCGCGGCCCCCGGTGCCGCGGCGGCTGACCCCGCGCCCGGCGCCGCCGCCGCGACGGCGGAGCGGACGCACCGCACGCACACCGACTGGCGCAGCGTCGGCATCATCGTCGGCAGCTTCCTGCTGTTCACGGTGGCGCTCGAACCGGTCGGCTGGCTGCTCTCCGCGGCGCTGCTGTTCTTCGGGGTGGCGTACGCCCTGGACGGCAAGCGGCCGGTGTTCGACGTGAGCCTGTCGCTGGCCGTCTCCGCCGTGGTCCAGCTCGCGTTCTCCGCCGGGCTCGGCCTCAACCTGCCCTCCGGCATTCTGGGAGGGGTGCTCTGATGGATCAGCTCTCGCATCTGCTGGAGGGTTTCGGCGGGGCCTTCACCCCGATGAACCTGCTGTGGGTCGTCGTCGGCGCCATGCTCGGCACGGCGGTCGGCGTGCTGCCGGGCCTCGGTTCGGCGATGGCGGTGGCGCTGCTGCTGCCGGTGACCTTCAGCCTGGACCCGACCGGCGCGTTCATCATGTTCGCCGGTGTCTACTACGGCGGTCTGTTCGGTGACTCGACGACCGGCATCCTGCTCAACACGCCGGGCAACAGCTCGGCCATCGCCACCACCATCGAGGGCCACCGGATGGCCAAGGCCGGGCGGGCCCCGCAGGCGCTGGCCACCTCCGCCATCGGCGCGTTCATCGGCGGCATCATCGCCACCACCCTGGTGGTGTTCTTCGCCCCGCACCTGGCGGACCTGGCCGGTCTGTTCGGCCCCGCCGAGTACTTCGCGCTGGCCGTCTTCGCGTTCGCCGCGACCGCGACCGTCGTCGCCGACTCCGTCATCAAGGGGTCGATCTCGCTGGTCATCGGCCTCTCGCTGGCCCTGATCGGCATCGACGGCTCCTCCGGCGCCTCGCGCTTCACCCTCGACCTGCCGCCGCTGTTCGACGGCGTGTCCATCGTCGTCATCACGGTCGGTCTGCTGGCCCTGGGCGAGGTGCTGTTCGTGGCCTCCCGCATCCACCGCGACCCCCCGGCGCCGCGCGTCGCCTTCACCGGGCGGCCGTGGCTGAGCCTGGGCGACGTCAAGCTGGCCTGGCCGGCGTGGCTGCGCGGCGCGAGCTTCGGCGTACCGTTCGGGGTCATCCCGGTCGGCGGCTCCGAGGTGCCCACCTTCCTCTCCTACGCCACCGAGAAGCGGCTGGACAAGCGGCGCAAGAAGCAGATGTTCGGCAAGGGCGCCATCCAGGGCGTGGCGGGCCCGGAGGCGGCGGGCAACGCCACGGCCGGTTCGGCGATGGGCGCGCTGCTGGCGCTCGGCCTGCCGACCTCGGCGACGGCGGCCATCATGCTGGCGGCGTTCCAGCAGTACGGGATGCAGCCGGGCCCGCTGCTGTTCGAGCGCAACAGCGAGCTGGTGTGGACGCTGCTGGCCTCGCTGTTCATCGGCATGATCGTGCTGCTGATCATCAATCTGCCGTTCGCCCCGATGTGGGCCAAGCTGCTGCTGGTGCCCCGGCACTACCTGTACGCGGGCATCACGGTCTTCTGCGGGCTGGGCATCTACGCCACCTCCGCGTCGGCGTTCGACCTGCTGCTGTTGCTGGGCATCGGCCTGCTGGGCTTCATGATGCGGCGGTACGGGCTGCCGCTGGCGCCGGTGCTGATCGCGGTGATCCTCGGCCCGCTGGCCGAGACGGAGCTGCGGCGGGCGCTGGCGGTGAGCGAGGGCGATGTGACGGTGCTGTTCGACAGCGGGATCGCGGTGGCGCTCTACACGCTGCTGGCGGGCGCCATCGTCCTCACGGCGGTGAACCGGGTCCGCGCCGCACGCCGGCGCCGGGCGGCGGAGCGCGAGCTGGTCGCCTGACGCCTCACGCGACAGCCGCCCGCACCCTGGGGGTGCGGGCGGCTGCGCGTGGGGGGTACGGAACGTCAGTCGATGACGCAGACGCGGTGTCTTATAC
>NZ_JBHWJL010000404.1:0-3780 GCF_042731495.1 Streptomyces sp. NPDC059853 | reverse complement strand
TGGACGGCGCGGACTGTCCCGCCGCGCGCCGCGCACCCCGGCGCGCACCACCCCGCGCGGGGTGTACCTGGACGGCGGCTACGGCGTGGGCAAGACCCATCTGCTCGCCTCCCTGTGGCACGCCACCGACGCCCCGGCCGAGCGCAAGGCGTTCGGCACCTTCGTCGAGCTGACGAACCTGGTCGGCGCGCTCGGCTTCCAGCAGACCGTCGCCACCCTGGCCGGGCACCGGCTGCTGTGCATCGACGAGTTCGAGCTGGACGACCCGGGCGACACCGTGCTCGTCTCCTCACTGCTGAGCAAGCTCGTCGGCCACGGCGTGGCACTGGCCGCCACCTCCAACACCCTGCCCGGCAAGCTCGGCGAGGGCCGGTTCGCGGCGGCCGACTTCCTGCGCGAGATCCAGGGGCTGGCCGCGCACTTCACCCCGCTGCGCATCGACGGCGAGGACTACCGGCACCGCGGCCTGCCCAAGGCCCCGGCGCCGCGCACCGACGACGAGGTGACCCGCGCGGCGTACGCCACCCCGGGCGCCTCGCTGGACGACTTCGGCGACCTGCTGGCCCACCTCGCCCGGGTGCACCCGAGCCGCTACGGCGCGATGTGCGAGGGACTGACGGCGGTCGCGCTCACCGGTGTGCACCCGGTGCCCGACCAGTCGACCGCCCTGCGGCTGGTGGTGCTGGCGGACCGGCTGTACGACCGGGAGGTGCCGGTGCTGGCCTCCGGCGTGCCGTTCGACGCGCTGTTCAGCGAGGAGATGCTGGCCGGCGGGTACCGCAAGAAGTACTACCGGGCCATCTCCCGGCTGACCGCCCTGGCCCGTGACGCCGGGCGGCTGGTGCCCGCCTCCTGAGGCGGCCCGCCCCGGCCGCCGCGCCGCCCCGGTGGCGCGGCCGGGCGCGCCGCCGCATCATCGGGGCATGGCGAACGGGCTGCGGGACCTGCTGCGGGTGACACCGGGCGGCCCGGCGCGGCTGGGCCACCGGGACCCGGACGACACCCCCGGCTTCACCGGCAAGAAGGGCAAGGCGCGCGACGAACTCGGCGCGATGGCCCCGCTCCTCTCCGACCTCCAGGAACGGCTGTTCGCGCCGGCCACCGGCGGTGCCAGACAGCGGCTGCTGCTGGTGCTCCAGGGCATGGACACCTCCGGCAAGGGCGGCACCGTCAAGCACGTCATCGGCCATCTGAACCCGGCCGGCTGCCGGATCAGGGCCTTCAAGGCGCCCACCCCGGAGGAACTGGGCCACCACTTCCTGTGGCGGATCAGCAACGGCCTGCCGCGCGCCGGCGAGATCGGCATCTTCGACCGCTCGCACTACGAGGACGTGCTGGCGGTGCGGGTCCACCACCTGGTGGACAAGAGCGTGTGGTCCCGGCGGTACGCGGAGATCAACGCCTGGGAGGAGGCGCTGACCCGGGACGGCCTGGTGCTGGTGAAGGTGTTCCTGCACATCGGCAACGAGGAGCAGCGCGCCCGGCTGCTGCGGCGTCTGGACCGCACCGACAAGCACTGGAAGTTCAGCCGGAACGACATCACCGAACGCGCCCTGTGGCCGCACTACCGCAAGGCGTACGAGGCGGCGCTGGAACGCTGCTCGACGGAGGCCGCCCCCTGGTACGTGGTCCCGGCCAACCGTCGCTGGTACCGCAACTGGGCGGTCAGCCGGCTGCTGCTGGAACACCTGCGGGAGATGGACCCGCGCTTCCCGCCCGGCGACTTCGACGTGGAGGAGGCCCGGCGGCGGCTGCTCGCCGAGTGAGGGGCCGCGGGGCGGGGCGGACGGCGGTCCGCCCCGGGCCCGCGCGGCTCAGGCGAGGGTGGCCACCAGCTCCGCGACCGGCTTGCGGCGGCCGGTGTAGAAGGGGATCTCCTCGCGCACGTACAGCCGCGCCTTCGAGCCGCGCAGGTGGCGCATCAGGTCGACGATGCGGTGGAGTTCGTCCGCCTCGAAGGCCAGGATCCACTCGTAGTCGCCCAGCGAGAAGGACGCCACCGTGTTGGCCCGCACATCCGGGTAGCCGCGCGCCATCTTCCCGTGCTCGGCCAGCAGCGCCCGCCGCTCCTCGTCCGGCAGCAGGTACCAGTCGTAGGAGCGCACGAACGGGTAGACGCTCACGTAGTCGCGGGCCTCCTCGTCGGCGAGGAACGCGGGGATGTGCGACTTGTTGAACTCGGCCGGCCGGTGCAGCGCCATGTTCGACCAGACCGGCTCCAGCGCGCGGCCCAGCCGGGTGCGGCGGAAGAGGTTGTACGCCTCCTGGAGCGCGTCCGAGGTCTCCGCGTGCCACCAGATCATGACGTCGGCGTCGGCGCGCAGCCCCGAGACGTCGTAGGTGCCGCGCACGGTGACGTCCTTGCCCGCCAGCTGCTCGAACAGGTCGGTGACCTCCTCGGCGATGCCGGCCCGGTCCTCGGGCAGCGTGTCGCGCAGCCGGAACACCGACCACAGGGTGTAGCGGATGACCTCGTTGAGGTCCTTGGCACGCTTGCCCGCGTTGGGGGCCTTGTCGGGTGCAGCAGTCATGTCCTCATTCTCCTGTCTCCTCGCGCGGCCCGGTCTCCGGGGTGAGCAGTTCCCGGGCGGCACGCGTGCCGCTCGCGACGCACGCCGCGATGCCGACCCCGTCGTACGCGGCCCCGCACAGCCGCAGCCCGGGCAGCGCCGCCAGATAGGAACGGACGCGGGCCACCCACGCCGGGTGGCCGACCTGGTACTGGGGCAGCCCGTCGTACCAGCGGGTCACCACGGCGTCGACGGGCTCGGCCGCGAGACCGGTGGCCTCGGCGAGGTCGGCGCGGGCGGCCCGGACGAGTTCGGCGTCCTCCCACTGGAGCGGCCCGGCCTCGCCGTAGCGGCCGATCGACGTCCGCAGGATGAACAGCCCGGGATCGGCGGCCGCGGCCCAGCCCCACTTGCTGCTGGTGAAGGTGGCGGCCTTGATGGTGCGGCCCTCGACGGCGGGCACCAGGAAGCCGCTGCCGCGCGGCAGCCTGGCCAGGTCGGCGCGCCGGAAGGCGAGGGTGACCAGGGCCATCGACGCGTACTCCAGGGCGGCGAGTTCGCGCCCCGCCGCCGGGGCCTCGGCGGCCAGCAGCCGGGCGGCGGCCCCCGCCGGCACCGCCAGGATCACGCCGTCCGCCGTGAGCGAGCGGCCGTCCGCGAGGGCGGCGGCCCAGCCGCGCGCGGTGCGGCGCAGGCCGGTGACGGAGACGCCGCTGACGAGGGTGGCGCCCGCCGCCCGACAGGCGGCGGCCACCGCTTCGGGCAGCCGGCCGATACCGCCGTCGATGCCGTTGAAGACCGGCCCGGCGGGTGTGCCCTCGCGCGCCTCCTCCTGCTGCCGCTGCACGGCGCGCACGGCGGCCAGCAAGGTGTCGTGGGTGCGGGCGGCCTCGTAGAGCTGGGGCACGGCGGCGCGCAGCGAGATGCGGTAGGCGTCGCCCGCGTAGACGCCGCCGAGCAGCGGCTCGACGAGCCGGTCGACCACCTCGTGGCCCATCCGTTCGGCGACCAGGGCACCGATCCCGGCGTCCTCGCCGATCCGCAGCGGGGGCAGTTCCGCGTCGCGGGCGATCCGGGCGAGGCCGGTGTCGGAGAGGACACCGGCGAGGGCGGCGGCGCTGCCGGGGACCCCCATCACATGGCCCTTGGGGAGGGGGCGCAGCGCGCCGCCGGTCCAGATCGCGGCGCCGACCGGGGCGGGCGGGTGCAGGGCGTCGCCGAGACCGGCCGCCTCGGCGAGTTCGACGGCCTCGGGGCGGCGGGCGAGGAT
>NZ_JBHWJL010000403.1:0-3781 GCF_042731495.1 Streptomyces sp. NPDC059853 | reverse complement strand
CCGCCACGGCCGTCGCCGTGGCGGCGGTCGCGCGCGGTCTGGTGACGGCGGCGTTCGTGGCGCCGGTCGTGGCCTTCGTGCTGGCGGCGGCGGCCGGCGCCGGTGCGGCGCAGCTCGCGGACCTGGAGCTGTGGAAGGGCGCGGCGCTCGGCGCGGCCGCCGGGGCATGCGCGCTGGCGGGGCTGCGGGTGGCCAGTTACGACTTCCCGTCCCGGTTCGTGCACTTCACCGCCGGGGTGGCGCTGCCCCTGACGGCGGCGGCCCCCGCGGTGTACCCGCTGGCCCGGGTGCTCTTGTAACGGAGCTGCTGCAAGGCGGTCGTCCGCCCGCCGCTCACCGGAAGGCCGGGTTACGCTCGCGGCAGTCCGGACATACGACGGGGGAACCTCACCCAATGCGTGCCTTGCGAATATCAGTGATCGTGCTCGTCGTCCTCGGCGTGCTGTTCACCGTGGCCGACCGGCTCGCGGTGTCCTACGCCGAGGACGAGGTCGCCACGAGGGCGCAGAGTTCCCTCGGCCTGTCCGAGACCCCGGACGTCTCGGTCAAGGGCTTCCCGTTCCTCACCCAGATCCTGGGCAAGAACCTCAGCCGGGTCGATGTCGGTCTCGACTCGTATCCGGCGCGGGTGGACGGCACCTCGATCACCGTGGAGCAGCTGGACATCGAGCTGCGCGACCTGAAGCTGGGCTCGAACTACTCGACCGCCACCGCGCGGCAGGCGGACGGCACCGGGCTGATCACGTACGAGGAGCTGGGCCGGGCGTACGGCGAGCTGCTGGGCTCGGACAGCACGGGCCTGGGGATCGCCTTCGGCCTCGCGGACGACGGGCGGCTGCTGATCACGCTCCAGGCGTCGGTGATGGGGCAGCGCCTCGATGTGGGGGACGTGCCGGGGGACATCACCCTGGAGGGCGACCGGGTGCGGGTGAACGTCGACAAGGACGAGCTGCCGAGTCTGCCCGCCGCCGCGCTGTCGCAGGTGGAGGCGATGATCGACGAGCAGGCCGGGGTGGAGCGCACCATCTCGGGGCTGCCGGACGGGCTGACCCTGGACGCGGTGACGCCGGGTGAGCAGGGCCTTGAGCTGACGGTGAGCGGGAGCGATCTGCGCCTGGTGGGCTGACCGACCGCACCGCCACCGCGCCACACCGCGCCACCGCCGCACCACGTCGCGCCCGGGGGCCGCCCTCCCGCCGCTGTTCATATGGCGGACATCCACGTCTCAGCATCCGGAAGCCTCGTGACAGGCCGGGGACCGTATCCGTACGATCACGGACATGATGCGTCAGGCTGCGGGCACCCCCGCCGGGGGACTCACCAAGCGGCGGGCAGTGGACCTCTGCCGCGTCGCCGCCATGCTCTGTCGCCGCGCCGGCTGACAGCCGCGCTCCTGCGCGTACCGCCGCACCACACTCCGCACCGTCGCCGGTACGCCGCGCCGTGCCCTGCGCCGCGCGCGTACGCCGGTCCGCATCCGGTAGGTACCGGTGCGTACCGGCATGAACTCCCGACTCCCCCCTGCTCACCACAGCCGAAGGAGAACGAGCATGAGCCGCAGTGACGTCCTGGTGGACGCCGACTGGGTCCAGCAGCACCTCGACGACCCCGGGGTCGTCATCGTCGAGGTGGACGAGGACACCTCCGCCTACGAGAAGAACCACATCAAGAACGCCATCCGCATCGACTGGAAGCAGGACCTCCAGGACCCGGTGCGCCGCGACTTCGTCGACCGCGAGGGCTTCGAGAAGCTGCTGTCCGCCAAGGGCATCGCCAACGACGACACCGTGGTGCTGTACGGCGGCAACAACAACTGGTTCGCGGCCTACGCCTACTGGTACTTCAAGCTGTACGGCCACCGCGACGTGCGGCTGCTGGACGGCGGGCGCAAGAAGTGGGAGCTGGACTCCCGCGACCTGGTGGCCGAGGTGCCGCAGCGCCCCGCCACCGAGTACCGCGCCCAGGAGCAGGACCTGTCCATCCGCGCCTTCCGCGACGAGGTCGTGGCGGCGATCGGCACCCAGAATCTGGTCGACGTGCGCTCCCCCGACGAGTTCACCGGCAAGCTGCTCGCCCCGGCGCACCTGCCGCAGGAGCAGTCGCAGGTGGCCGGCCACGTGCCCACCGCCCGCAACATCCCGTGGTCGAAGTCCGCGAACGACGACGGCACCTTCCGCTCCGACGAGGAACTGACCGCGCTGTACGAGGGCGAGGGCGTCGATCTGAGCAAGGACACCATCGCGTACTGCCGCATCGGTGAGCGTTCGGCGCACAGCTGGTTCGTGCTGCACGAGCTGCTGGGCCAGCAGAACGTCAAGAACTACGACGGCTCGTGGACCGAGTACGGCTCGCTGGTGGGCGTCCCCGTCGAGACCGGCCCGGCGAAGTAAGACCAGGCGAAGCAAGAGAAGACGGAGACAGGAATCATGTGCGGAGCGAAGTCCGGCGGCCCCGACGCCGCCGCCACGGCGGGCCAGACGACCATCCAGGGCGTGGTCACGCGGGACGGGGTACCGGTGACGGGGTACGTCCGACTGCTTGACGGCACCGGCGAGTTCACGGCGGAGGTGCCGACCTCGGCGACGGGCCAGTTCCGGTTCTTCGCGGCCGAGGGCACCTGGACGGTGCGCGCGCTGGTTCCCGGCGGGAGCGCCGACCGCACCGTGGTGCTCGCCGAGCGCGGTGCGCTGGCCGAGGTCGCCATCGCGCTGTAGCCCGGGGAAGACGCACAACGACCGCGCCCCTTACGGTGTCACCGGAGGGGGCGCGGTCTTCGGGTATCAGGGGGTTCGGACTCCTGGGATTCCTGGTTGGTCGACGGTGTTTCCGGGTTCTGCGGCAAAGTCGGTCAGCTCGCCGTCCCGCAGTTTCCGCAGACCCAGTCGCCCGCGGGTCCTTGGTGCATGTTACCGCCACAGTTCGGACAATTCATGATCACATCCTCTCCACGCCGTTAGACGCACGAGCCGCCGAACCCGTTCAGTCCGGCGTGATCACAAAACGGTCAATGGGCACGGCAAGCCACCCAGCCAACTGGCCTACCTCCCTCGGCTTCCCCCGGATGCGGCCCGCTAGACTCGGCAGAGCACCGTATTTTTCCCGCCGACGCACTAGGAGCCCCCGTGCTCGAGGCATTCTTCATCACCCTGATGGTTCTGGTCGCCGTGGGTACCGCGGCGTTCACCGGCCTGGTCGTGAAGAAGCTCTACCAGGGCCAGCGCTGATGATCGAGATCCCCTCCGATCTGCACCCGGATCTCGTCCCGCTGGTCTTCCTGCTGGGCAACTGGACCGGCGCGGGCGTGGCCGAGTTCGCCGGCGAGGAGGCCACCAACTTCGGCCAGGAAGTCAGCTTCTCGCACGACGGCCGGGACTTCCTGGAGTACTCCTCGCACACCTGGCAGCTGGACGACCAGGGCGAGAAGGTCCGCCCGCTGGAGTCGGAGCACGGCTTCTGGCGGGTGACGGGCGAGCGCAAGGTCGAGGCCGTCCTGATCCGCCAGGACGGGGTCGCCGAGGTCTGGTACGGGGAGCTGGCCGAGGGCAAGCCGCGCATCGACCTGGCCACCGATGCCATCGCGCGTACGCCGTCCGCCGCCCCCTACACGGGCGGAAAGCGGCTGTACGGCTACGTCAACAGCGATCTGATGTGGGTCGGCGAGAAGGCGACCCCCGAGGTGCCGCTGCGCCCGTACATGTCGGCGCATCTGAAGAAGGTCGTCGACCCCAGCACCTGGGCCAAGGACCTGAAGGACCTGCCGGACGACGGCATCGCCTTCTTC
>NZ_JBHWJL010000402.1:0-3805 GCF_042731495.1 Streptomyces sp. NPDC059853 | reverse complement strand
CCACCGGCTTGTTGTCGACGAAATGACCGATGGTCCTCATGCGGCTCCTTGTTCTCCTCACAGATAGCGGCGGCGGGCGGCCGCCTCGCGCTCGTACCCGGCGCGCGCCGCCACCGCCGCCGGGCGGGTCGCCGCCTGCGCCACCGGCACGTCCCACCACGCCGGGGCGGCCGGGGCGCCCGGCTCCGGATCGGTCTCCACGTACACCGCCACCGGCCCGTCCGCCGCCCGCGCCGCCGCCAGCGCCTCGCGCAGGGTGTCGCCGGACGTGGCGCGCAGCACCCGCATCCCCAGCGACGCGGCGTTCGCCGCCAGATCCACCGGCAGCGGCGCCCCGGTGAAGGTGCCGTCCGGCGCGCGGAAGCGGTAGTCCGTGCCGAACCGCTCCGCGCCGGTGGCCTGCGACAGACCGCCGATGGACGCGTAGCCGTGGTTCTGGATCAGCACCAGCTTGATGGGAAGGCCCTCCTGCACCGCCGTCACGATCTCGGTGGGCATCATCAGATACGTGCCGTCGCCCACCAGCGCCCACACCGCGCGCTCCGGGGCGGCCAGCGCCACTCCGATGGCGGCCGGGATCTCGTAGCCCATGCAGGAGTAGCCGTACTCCAGGTGGTACTGGCGCGGGGAGCGGGCCCGCCACAGCTTGTGCAGATCGCCGGGGAGCGACCCGGCCGCGTTGATGACCACGTCGTCGTCGCCCACGGCGGCGGCCAGCGCCCCGATCACCTGCGGCTGGGTGGGCGGACCGCCGTCGGTACGGGGCGCGGTGGCGGCGTCCGCCACCTCGGCCCAGCGCCGTTTCGCCGCCGCGTACTCCGCCGGGTACGCGTCCGGGACCCGGTGCCCGGCCAGCGCCCCGGTCAGGGCGCGCAGTCCGGTGCGGGCGTCGGCCACCAGCGGCAGCGCGGCCAGCTTGTGGGCGTCGTGCGGGGCGATGTTGAGGTGGACGAACCGCACCGCGGGGTCGGCGAACAGGGTGTGCGAGGCGGTGGTGAAGTCCGTGAACCGGGTGCCCACCCCGATCACCAGGTCGGCGCCGCGGGCCAGTCCGGCCGCCACCGGTGTCCCGGTGTGGCCGACGCCGCCGACCTCGCCGGGGTGGTCGTGGCGCAGCGCGCCCTTGCCGGCCTGGGTGGTCGCCACCGGGATGCCGGTCGCCTCCACCAGCGCGCGCAGCGCGTCGTGCGCCCCGCTGTGGTGCACCCCGCCCCCGGCGATCAGCAGCGGCCGGCGGGCCGCCCGTACCATCGCGGCGGCCTCGGCCAGCGCGTCCGGGTCGGGCGCCGGGCGCGGCACCCGCCACACCCGCTCCCGGAAGAACGCGCGCGGCCAGTCGTACGCCTCCGCCTGGACGTCCTGGGGCAGCGCGAGGGTGACGGCGCCGGTCTCCACCGGGTCGGCCAGCACCCGCATCGCGCCCAGCGCCGCCGGGATCAGCGCCTCCGGGCGGTGCACCCGGTCGAACCAGCGGGAGACGGGCCGCAGCGTGTCGTTGACGGAGATGTCGCCGGCGCCCGGGTGTTCGAGCTGCTGGAGCACCGGGTCGGCGGGCCGCGCGGCGAAGGTGTCGCCGGGCAGCAGCAGCACCGGCAGCCGGTTGATGGTGGCCAGCGCGGCGCCGGTGACGAGATTGGTGGCGCCCGGGCCGATGGAGGTGGTGACCGCCTGCGTGCTCAGCCGGTCGCGCTGCCGGGCGAAGCCGACGGCGGCGTGCACCATGGCCTGTTCGTTGCGGCCCTGGTGGAACGGCAGCGGGGCGTCCGGTCCCTGCCCGGACTCGACGAGCGCCTGCCCGAGCCCGGCCACGTTGCCGTGCCCGAGGACGCCCCAGCAGGAGTCGATCAGCCGGTGCCGGACGCCGTCCCGCTCGGTGTACTGGGCGGCCAGGAAGCGGACCAGCGCCTGGGCGACGGTCAGCCGCAGCGTGGGGCTCATCGCGGCGCCACCTCCGCGGACCGCGGGGCGCGGTAGAACGGCAGCCGGGGGTCGGTGGCCTCGTCCTGCCAGCGGTCCCGGATCCAGGCGTGGTCGGGGTGGTCGGTGATGCGCCAGGCCCGTTCGGTGCCGGGCCCGGCCATCACGTTGAGGTAGTACATGTCGTGGCCGGGGGCGGCGATGGACGGTCCGTGCCAGCCGTCCGGGATGAGCACCACGTCGCCGGTGCGC
Source organism: Streptomyces sp. NPDC059853 (assembly GCF_042731495.1). Lineage (NCBI taxonomy): Bacteria > Bacillati > Actinomycetota > Actinomycetes > Kitasatosporales > Streptomycetaceae > Streptomyces > Streptomyces sp. NPDC059853. The sequence continues at coordinate 1,636 of NZ_JBHWJL010000402.1, read as the reverse complement.
ACCTCGGCGAGCAGATCGGTGCCGGTGCCGAAGCCGGAGGGGGTGACGCGCTGGTAGCCGAAGCCGTCCCCGGCGATCTCGAAGTAGTAGATCTCCTCCAGTTCGCTCTCCTGCTCGGCGCGGAACTCGTCGTGCTTGTGCGGCGGATAGGAGGACCAGTTGCCGCCCGGGGTGAGGACTTCGACCGCGATCAGCCGGCCGGCCGCGAAGACGTCGGCGGCGGCGAAGTTGTTGACCTGCCGGGAACAGGCGCCCGCGCCGCGCAGTTCGACGCCGACCGCGGAGGCCGGCCGGTACCGGGCGGGCAGCCGCTCGGCGCAGCGGGCACCGGCCAGGGCGAGCCGGACGCCCGCGCCGACCGGGGCGCGCACCGTCACCTCGGCGTCGCGCGGCGCGTAGACGAAGTCGCTGACGGCGGCGAAGACGGACTCCCGGCCGTGCAGGGCGAACTCCTCGCCGTCCACCGTCACCGCCGCGCCGCCGGCCAGCGGCAGCAGGATCCACTCGCTGTCGCCGGTGGCGAAGGAGTGGGTGCCGCGCGGCGGCAGTTGCAGGATCCGCAGCGCGCAGAACTCCCAGCCGGCGTCGTGCGGCGCGATATCCACCGGGTAGACGTCCGAGGCCACTGTCCCGGCCGCCCGGTGGGCCGAACCTGTCGTCACGTCGATGCCTTTCGTTCGGGGGAGTTCAGGAGAGTTCGGGGGGTTCACAGGAGGGAGACGGCCGTGTCGACGGCCTTCGCCACGTCGCCGTCCGCCGGGTAGAGCAGGGAGCGGCCGACCACCAGGCCGCGTACGGTCGGCAGGCGCAGCGCGGTGCGCCACCTCTCGTACGCGCCCTCCTGATCGCCGTTCACCTCGCCGCCCAGCAGGACGGCGGGCAGCGTGGAGGTCTCCATGACGCGGGCCATCGCGCCGGGGTCGGCGGTCACCGGGACCTTGAGCCAGGTGTAGGCCGAGGTGCCGCCGAGCCCGGAGGCGATGGCGATGGAGGTGGTGACCGCCTCGGCACCGAGGTCGTTCACGAGCGTGCCGTCGCCGGTGCGCCGGGTGAGGAAGGGTTCGACGAAGACGGGCAGCCGGTGTTCGGCCATGGCGTCGACGGCGCGGGCGGCGGAGTGCAGGGTGCGGAGCGAGCCGGGGTCGTCGTAGTCGATGCGCAGCAGCAGTTTCCCGGCGTCGAACCGCATCCGGGCCAGGTCCTGGGCGCGGTGGCCGGTGAAGCGGTCGTCGAGTTCGAAGGCGGCGCCCGCCAGGCCGCCGCGGTTCATGGAGCCGATGGCGATCTTGCGTTCGAGCGCGCCGAGCAGCAGCAGGTCCTCCAGGATGTCGGCGGTGGCGAGCACGCCGTCCACGCCGGGGCGGGAGAGGGCGAGCATCAGCCGTTCCAGGAGGCCGGCCCGGTGGGCCATGGCGAGCCGGTCGCCGCCCACGGCGAGGGCGCCGCGCGCCGGGTGGTCGGCCGCGATGATCATCAGCCGTCCAGTGTCGCCGGTCAGCGGGCGCCGTTCGCGCCGCGCCGCCGCCTCGGCGATCGCCTCGGGGTGCCGCACGCGCACCGTGACGAGATCGGGGATGCGGATGCTCGGGCTCACGGTCGGCTCGCTTTCGGGGGGAGGGGATCGGGGTCGGGTCTG
>NZ_JBHWJL010000401.1:1395-3823 GCF_042731495.1 Streptomyces sp. NPDC059853 | reverse complement strand
ACCGTACGGTACTCCGGAGCATCGGGCCGGACGGCTGCTGCTGCCGCTGCCGCCGGCTAAGCGCTCACCCGCTCGTGCAGGAAGTCCTCCCATGAGCGCGTTCCCCGGGTGACGCCCTCGGGGGCCAGGTTGCCGCCCGTGCGGTAGACGCGGCCCGCCCGGGGCGGCAGGGGGAACGGGAGGACCGGGCGGCGGGTGCCGGTGGCGCGGAGGTAGGAGCGGACCAGGTCGGGCGCCGCGTACACCGTGGGGCCCGGCAGGTCGGGGACGAGACCGGCCGGGTCGCCCAGGGCGAGTCCGGCGAGCCGGGCCGCCACGTCCCGGGCGTCGACCGGCTCCAGCCGGACCTGGCGCGGGGCCGGGACCGCCGGGAGTTTCGCCGTCTTCCGCAGCACCATCAGCACCAGGTCGTGGAACTGCGCCGCGCGCAGCGCGGTCCACGGGATGCCGGAGGCGGCCACCGCCGCTTCCGTGCCGTGCTTCATGCGGAAGTAGCCGACCGGGACCCGGTCCGCGCCGATGACCGAGATCAGCACCAGATGCCGCGCCCCGGCCTCCGCCGCCGCCCGCACCAGATTGCGGGTCGCCTCGACATCGCCCTTGGGCCCGCCCGCGAGATGCAGGATCGTCCCCACTCCGGCCACCGCCCGTTCGACCCCCTCGTCCGCGAGCAGGTCGGCCGTGACGTACTCGACGCCCTCGCTCCCCGGGTGCTCGTGCCGGCTGAGCACCCGCACCCGCTGTCCCGCGTCGCGCAGCAGGGGTACGACATGCCGGCCGAGGGTGCCGGTGCCGCCGGTGACCAGGATGGGTGCTGCCATGGCGTCTCTCCTCCGTGCGGGGATTCTCTTCTGCCATGACCCGCCGGGTGCCACCGGTGTGACGCGCCGGAGGTGCCGCCGCACGAATGAGAGCGAACGCCTGCGCACACTCTTCGGGTTTCCCTACAATCTCGGTCACCTCATCGCCTCACTGGGGCGACTCTGTGCGCCACGCAAGGAGAAACATGACACGCTCGCGCTTCATCGCACTGCTGGCCACCTGCGTCGTGGCCCTGCTGCTGCCGCTCGGGACGGCCGGGGGTGCGCAGGCGGCCGGAGCCGTGAAGATCAGCAAGATCTACTACAACAGCCCCGGCAAGGACGACCGGAGCAACGCCAGCCTCAACGGGGAGTGGGTGCGGATCACCAACTCCACCACCAAGGCCGTGAGTCTCAAGGGCTGGACGCTGACGGACGCCCAGAAGCACACGTACACCTTCGGCACGTTCACGCTGGGCGCCGGGAAGTCGGTGACGGTGCGCACCGGATCGGGCAAGAACACCGCGAGCAACGTCTACCAGAACCGGCGCGCCTACGTCTGGAACAACGACAAGGACACCGCCACCCTGCGCAAGAGCAACGGCACCAAGGTGCACTCCTGCTCGTACAACAACCCCAAGGTCGAGTTCAAGAACTGCTGACCTGCTCCTCCAGCCACCGCAGATAGGCGTCGCTGCCCCCGGTGACCGGGGTCGTGATCAGCTCCGGAGTGTCGTAGGGGTGCCGGGCTAGGAGATGCGCCTGAAGGTCCGGGTAGCGGGCGGTCGTCGTCTTGTACGTGACGCGCCACTCGGTGGCCGTCTCCACCTCGCCCTGCCAGCGGTACACACTGGTGATCGGCCCCTCCACCTGGGCGCAGGCCGCGAGCCGGGCCTCGATCGCCGAGGCGGCCAGCTCGCGGGCCGACTCCTCGCTGTCGGTGGTCGTGCAGGCCAGGACATGGGTGTTCATCGGCAGCCTCCCGGGGCCTGGTGTCCGGTTTCCGGTTCCGGTTCCGGTCTCCGGGAGGCTATCCAACGCACCGGTCCCGCCACACGCCCGCCGCCCCGCCGGGCGTCCCGCGCGAGCGTCTACCCTCGGGCGCCATGGACACGCTCGCCGCCCTGCTGGACGGCCCCCGCGCGCACCGCGCGTTCCTGCTGCGCGCGGTGTTCGACCCGCCGTGGTGCGTCCGCGTCCAGGACCGCGCCCCGCTGACCGTGCTGTGCGGACTGCGCGCCACCGCCTGGATCGTCCCCGACGACCCCGCCGAGGCTCCGGTACGGGTCGGTCCCGGGGACATCGCGGTGGTGCGCGGCCCCGGCGCGTACCGCGTCGGCAGCGGTACCGAGGTGCCGGTGCAGGTGGTCGTGCACCCCGGGGACATCACCACCACCCCCGACGGCGCCGGGCTGTGCGAACAGTTCGGCCTCGGCGTCCGCACCTGGGGCACCGGCCCGGACGGCGCCGCCGAACTCCTCATCGGCACCTACCACGCCGAGGGCGAGACCAGCGGCCGGCTGCTGCGCGCGCTCCCGCACGTCCTTCTCGTCCGCGCGGACGACTGGGACAGCCCGCTGGTGCCGCTGGTCGCCGAGGAGACCGGCAAGGACCGGCCCGGCCAGCAG
>NZ_JBHWJL010000401.1:0-1385 GCF_042731495.1 Streptomyces sp. NPDC059853 | reverse complement strand
GTGGGGTCCGGGGGGCCGTCCTCGGGACCGCCCGTGGGGTCGCCCGTCATGGGCGCGGCGTGCGGGTCGGGGACGACGCCAGGTGGAGCCGGGTGAAGGCCAGCGCCTCCGCCAGATCGGCCTCGCGTTCGGCGGTGGACATGGCACGGCGGGTATTGACCGGCCCGAGGCGCACGCCCCCGGCTGGTACCGGGCCCAGTCGGACCCGGTGGTGGGGCGCGCGCTGCGCCTGCTGCACGCGGACCCCGCGCACCCCTGGACCGTGGCCGCGCTCGCCGCCCGGGCCGGGGTCTCCCGGGCGGCGTTCGCCCGGCGGTTCGCCGCGCTCGTCGGCCGGCCGCCGATGGCGTACCTCACCGGCCGGCGGCTCGACCTCGCCGCCGACCTGCTGCGCGACCCCGCCCTCACCCTGGACGCGGTCGCCCGCCGTGTCGGCTACGGCAGCGGCTTCGCGCTCAGCACCGCGTTCACCCGCGAGCGCGGCATCAGCCCCAGCCGGCACCGGGAGTCTCGGCATCCGGCACCGCCGTCACCGAGGTGAGCACCAGTACCGCGTCCTCCAGCGCCACCACCGCGTGCCGCACCTGCGGCACCTTCAGGATCTCGCCCTCCGTCAGCGGGATGCTCGCGCCCTGCCCCTCGGCCGACACCACCCGGACGGACCCCCGGACCAGATAGAGACTGGCGGCCGGCGGGGCGTTGTGCTCCTCCAGCTCCGCGCCCGCCGTCAGGGCGATGACGCTCTGCCGCAACGGGCCGTCGTGCAGGAACAGGTGCGCGCTGCGGCCGTGCTCGGCCTCGCGGGCCCGGCTGAGGTGATGCTCGGCCAGGGCGCTCAGATGCGTGGTGTGCTGCGTGGTGTCGGTCACCCTTCCATGCTCCGGGGTGCGGGCCCCGCCGCAACCCGGTTCACCGTAAAGCGCCCCGCTTCACTCCCGTTCCACCGGTTCCGCACGCTCCACCCGCACCGCGCAGATCTTGAACTCCGGCATCCGGGACGTCGGATCCAGCGCCGGATTGGTCAGTGTGTTCGCCCGCCCCTCACCCGGCCAGTGGAACGGCATGAACACCGTGTCCGGACGGATGCCGGTACTGATCCGGGCCGGCGCCACCGCCCGCCCGCGCCGCGAGATCACCGCGAGCCGGTCACCCTCCGCCGCCCCGATCCGCTCCGCCAGCCGCGGATGCACCTGGACGAACGGGCCCGGCGCCGCCGCGTTCAGCTCCGCCACCCGCCGCGTCTGCGCCCCCGACTGGTACTGCGCCAGCACCCGCCCCGTCGTCAGCAGCACCGGGTACTCGGCGTCCGGCTCCTCCGCCGCCGGCCGGTACCCGGCCGCCGTGAACCGGGCCCGTCCGTCCGGCGTCGCGAACCGGTCCAGGAA
>NZ_JBHWJL010000400.1:0-3831 GCF_042731495.1 Streptomyces sp. NPDC059853 | reverse complement strand
GATTAAGGAGTTGGTCACAGTTAAGTGGGTCCGCGACGCTACGCGCCCCCCCCGCGCTGCACCCGCCCCCGCTCCCACGGCGGGGCCGGGGGGTGGGGGCGGGGCGGGTGAGCCGGTCAGCCCTCCTCGGGGTCGCCCTTGGTGTACGTCAGCCGCTGCACCTGGCCCGGCTCCCCGACGCTGTCCAGGGGCTTGCCGTTCACGTGCAGCTGCACCGCGCCCGCGTTGCCGAGCACCAGGTCGATCTGCTCGTCGTCGACGAACGTCTGGGAGTCGCCGTCCTCCAGCACCCCTTCGAAGAGCAGCCGGCCGCTGGCGTCCTTGGCGGAGATCCAGCTCGATCCGCTCTCCACCGTGGCCATGACGGTGACCTTGTCCGCCGGCACCCCGGCGACCGCCTCTTCGGAGGGGTCGGGCTCCGGATCGGCGGGCGGCGGCTCGCTCTCCCGCTCGGCGCCCTCCGGGCCGTCCTCGGCGGTCGGCGAGGGCACCGGGCTCTCGTCGGCCAGCGACCCGCCGGAGGAGCTGCCGCCCCCGCCGGCGAAGGTGAAGCCGACGAACGCGATCACCGCGACGATCGCCGCCACCATGGCGGCCGTCCAGTTGGGGCGGCGCGGCTCGGGCCGGATGCGCTCGGCCTCGAAGACCGGCGCGGTGGGCGCCGGCAGCGGGGCCTCGCCCTCCTGCTCCGTGTACAGCGCGATCACCTCGGCCGGATCGAGCCCGACCGCACGCGCGATCATCCGGACATGCCCGCGCGCGTAGACGTCGCCGCCGCAGCGGGAGAAATCGTCCGCCTCGATGGCATGAATGATCTGGGCCCGCACCCGAGTGGCGGAACTGACCTCGTCTACGGTCAGCCGCGCATCGATCCGGGCCTGCTGAAGAGTGCGACCGACGGAAGGCCGGTCCTTGGCGGGGGAAGTGCCGTTGGACACGGGCGGGCCTTTCGAGCGTGATACCGCGTGCTGTGCCCACAAGTCTAGGGGGGACGCGGAAGGAACGGGCAAGCGGGCCGGTGAACATTGTCCGCCAACCGAATGGTCCCGCCCCGACGGCTTCGGCACGGCCCACGACGCCACGGATTACGCCTTATGAGTGAGTTTCACCCCGGATCACCGCGAGCACCCCCGCGAGTTCGTCCGGCTTCACCAGCACATCGCGCGCCTTGGATCCCTCGCTCGGCCCGACCACGCCCCGCGACTCCATCAGGTCCATCAGCCGCCCGGCCTTGGCGAAGCCCACCCGCAGCTTGCGCTGGAGCATCGAGGTGGACCCGAACTGCGTGGTGACCACCAGCTCCGCCGCCTGGCACAGCAGGTCGAGGTCGTCGCCGATCTCCTCGTCGATCTCCTTCTTCCGCCCGGAGCCGCCCACCGTGACGTCGTCCCGGAACACCGGCGCCATCTGCTCCTTGCAGTGCTTCACCACGGCGGCCACCTCGGCCTCGGTGATGAACGCGCCCTGCATGCGGGTGGCCTTGCTGTCCCCCATCGGCAGGAACAGCCCGTCGCCCTTGCCGATCAGCTTCTCCGCGCCCGGCTGGTCCAGGATCACCCGGCTGTCGGCCAGCGAGGAGGTCGCGAACGCCAGCCGCGAGGGCACATTGGCCTTGATCAGCCCGGTGACCACATCCACGCTGGGCCGCTGCGTCGCCAGCACCAGATGGATCCCCGCCGCCCGCGCCAGCTGGGTGATGCGCACGATCGCGTCCTCCACATCGCGCGGCGCCACCATCATCAGGTCGGCCAGCTCGTCCACGATGACCAGCAGATACGGGTACGGCGCGGGCTCGCGCTCGCTGCCCGGCGGCGCCGTCACCTTCCCGGCCCGCACCGCCGCGTTGAAGTCGTCGATGTGCCGGAAACCGTAGGCGGCCAGATCGTCGTACCGCAGGTCCATCTCGCGCACCACCCACTGCAACGCCTCGGCGGCCCGCTTCGGGTTGGTGATGATCGGGGTGATCAGATGCGGAATGCCCTCGTACGCCGTCAGCTCCACCCGCTTGGGGTCCACCAGCACCAGCCGGACGTCCTCCGGCGTGGCCCGCAGCATGACCGAGGTGATCAGGCAGTTGATGCACGACGACTTGCCGGAGCCGGTCGCCCCGGCCACCAGCAGATGCGGCATCTTCGCCAGATTCGCCGCCACATAGCCGCCCTCGACATCCTTGCCGAGCCCCACCAGCAGCGGATGCGTGTCCCCCACCGAATCGGCGGTCCGCAGCACGTCCCCGAGATTGACCATCTCCCGGTCGCTGTTGGGGATCTCGATACCGACCGCCGACTTGCCGGGGATCGGACTGATGATCCGCACATCGGGACTGGCCACCGCGTACGCGATGTTCTTGGTCAGCGCGGTGATCTTCTCCACCTTCACGGCGGGACCCAGCTCCACCTCGTACCGGGTCACCGTCGGCCCCCGGGTGAACCCGGTGACCGCCGCGTCCACCTTGAACTCGCTGAACACCGTGGTCAGCGACTCCACCACCGCGTCGTTGGCGGCGCTGCGGGTACGCCCCGGGCCGCCCCGCTCCAGCAGGTCCAGCGACGGCAGCGCGTAGGTGATGTCCCCGGCCAGCTGGAGCTGTTCGGCGCGCGGCGGCAGCACCTCCACCTGCTCGGGAGCGGCCTTCGTCAGATCCGGCACCCCACCCGACGGCGAGCGCTGCGCGGGCGGCCCCGCGCCCTCCGCCTGCTGCCGGGTACGGGAGCGGCCGGTGGTCACCCGGCTGCTGAGATCGGCCACCAGCGGCGAGGGCTGCACCCCGTGCAGCACGGCGCCGTCCAGCGCGGCCGCGGTCGCGGCGGCCACATCGATGGGGTCCCCGTCCCTCGCGTCCGGCGCCCTTCCCTTGCGCCCCCGCCCGGTACGGCGCTGCTCCAGCGCCTCGTGCTCCAGGGCCTCCGCCCCGTCGGCCGGCTCCGGCTCCGCCCGGCCCGGCCGGCGCCGGGCCCGCGCCGGCCGCTCGCTGTCGTGCCCGGCGTCCTCGACGTACCCGTCCGCGCCGTCCTCGGCGTAGATCCGCAGCCGCACGGCGGCCTGCCGCACCCGCCGCGGAATGGCGTTCACCGGCGTCGCGGTGACCACCAGCAGCCCGAAGACCGTCAGCAGCACCAGCAGGGCCACCGCCAGCATCTCACCGAGCGTCAGGATCAGCGGCCGGGACGCCGCCCAGCCGAGATAGCCCCCGGTGTCGCGCAGAGCCTGCGCGCCCTCGCTGCGTCCCGGCGCGCCGGTGGCGATGTGCACCAGGCCCAGCACCCCGAGCACCAGCGCGGTGAGCCCGACGACGATCCGCCCGTTCGCCTCCCGCTTCTCCGGATGGGCGAACAGCCGCACCGCCATGAAGCCCAGCAGCAGCGGGCAGACCAGATCCATCCGGCCCAGCGCACCGGTGATCACCAAGGTGATGAGGTCGCCGACCGGGCCCTGGAGATTCGCCCAGGTACCGGCCATCACGATCAGCGCCAGGCCCAGCAGCAGCAGAGCCAGCCCGTCCTGCCGCAGATCCGGGTCGAGCCCCTTGGTGCCGCTCCGTATGCCGCGCATCATCGCCCCCACCGAGTGGGCGAGGCCCAGCCAGAGGCGGCGGGCGACGCGCACCACGATGTTCCGCCGGGGCGCGGCCTTCTTCCTGGCCGGCGGCTTGCGCGCGGCGGTCTTCTTCGCGGGCGCTCGCTTGGTGGGCGCCGTCTTCCTGGCTCCCCCGCCGCTGCGCCCGGCGCTCGCACTGTGGGAACTCCTGCCGGACGTACCTGAAGCCATGAGGGGCAGATTACCGGGGACTTCGCGCCGGAGCACGGACACCGCTCCCGGGCGCCCCCGCAT
>NZ_JBHWJL010000399.1:0-3834 GCF_042731495.1 Streptomyces sp. NPDC059853 | reverse complement strand
GTGCGACCCGGTGGGCCGGCTGGTCGGCGAGAGCCCGACGGTGAACACCGGCAGCGCGCGGGTGGACGCGTATCAGTGGATCAAGCGCCCCGGTGAGCTGGACGGCTGCGCCGGGCCGGCTGGGCAGTTCTCCCCGGACTACGCGTACGAGCTGGCCGGCGGCTGAGCCCGGGCCGTAACGACGCACCGCCGGGCGCGGCCGGTGGACGGCGCTGGGCGCGGCCGGTGGACGGCGCTGGGCGCGGCTGGTGGACGGCGGCGTGCCCTGCACCGCCGCGACGGCCGTGACGGCGCCGGGGTTCGGCGCACCGGCCGCGGCCCGCTGCCACACGCCGCAGTGCAGCCGCCGCGCGACCGTCCGGTTCGGCGCCGCGGGCCGCCGCCGCTCCGGAACGCGCCGCCGTGACGCGCCGTGACGCCGCCGGGCACGCCGTCCGGCGCCGGACACCGGTCCGGTCTGGCAGCGCGCGCCGCCTCGACGCCGCACACGCATCCAGTCCACCGCCGCGCCGCAGGGCGCGGCGGCGGACGGCGGCGGGCGCTCCCGGTGGACAGCGGCGTGGCCCGCGCCGCCGTGACGCCGCACCGCTGCCGGACTCGGCGGCCCCAATCGCCCGGTGCGCCGCAATGCGGCCCGGTGCGGCCGGTGGGCGGCGGCGCCGGTGGACGGTGCCGCGCGGCACCACGACCGTCCCGCGCCGTGCGGCATCGCGGCGGGCGGGCGCCGTGGGGAACGGCAGGGGCCGCGGGGCAGTGGTGGGCTCCGGCGCGTGCGGTTGCGGGGGCGGGTGCCTCCGCCGACCGTGGGAGGGGGGCCGTGCGCAGCGAGGAGGTCCGGCATGAAAGCCGTGCAGTACCGCGAGATCGGTGCCGCGCCGGAGGTGGTCACCGTTCCCGATCCCGAGCCGGGCCCCGGGCAGGTGCTGCTGAAGGTGTCGGCGGCCGGGGTGTGCCACTCGGACATCGCGGTGATGGAGTGGCCGGCCGAGGACTTCCCCTACCGGCTGCCGCTGACCCTCGGCCACGAGGGCGCCGGGGTGGTGGCGGCGATCGGCGCGGGTGTCACCGGCATCTTCGAGGGCGATCCGGTCGCGGTGTACGGGCCGCAGGGCTGCGGGCGCTGTGCCAAGTGCGCCCAGGGCAAGGAGAACTACTGCACCCGGGCCGCCGAACTCGGGATCTTCCCGCCCGGTCTGGGCTCCCCCGGCGCCATCGCGGAGTATCTGCTGGTCGACGACGCCCGGTTCCTGGTGCCGCTGCACGGTCTGGACCCGGTGACCTCGGTGCCGCTCACGGACGCCGGCCTCACCCCGTACCACGCCATCAAGCGGTCGCTGCCGAAGCTGGTGCCCGGCAGCACCGCCGTGGTGATCGGCACCGGCGGCCTGGGGCATGTGGCGATCCAGCTGCTGCGGGCGCTGAGTCCGGCCCGGGTGGTGGCGCTGGACGTGGCGGAGCCGAAGCTGGAACTCGCCCGCGCGGTGGGCGCGCACGAGGCGCTGCTGTCGGACGAGCAGGCGCCGGAGAAGGTCAGGGAGCTGACCGGCGGCCTGGGGGCGGAGGCGGTGTTCGACTTCGTGGGGGCGCAGTCGACGGTGACGGCGGCGGGCGCCATGGCGGCGGTGGAGGCCGATGTGACGATCGTGGGCATCGCGGGCGGCGCGCTGCCGGTGGGTATCGGCACCACGGCGTTCGAGGTGACGGTGTCCGCGCCGTACTGGGGCAGCCGGGCCGAGCTGGTCGAGGTGCTGGATCTGGCCCGGGCGGGCGCCATCGACGTGGCGGTGGAGACGTACAGCCTGGATGAGGCGCCGCGGGCCTACGAGCGGCTGCACCAGGGGCAGGTCAGGGGCCGCGCGGTGATCCTGCCGAACGGCTGAGCGGGACGCGCCCGCGCGCCGGGTGCGCGGGGCACCCGGCGCGCCGGTCATCGGCCGGTCAGCCGCCCGGTCGGTCAGCGGCTGAGCCGGTCAGTCGGTCAGGTCAGTCGGTCAGGTCGACGCCGCGCGCCGAGGTGGCGCCGATCTCCTGGGCGATCTCGGTGAGCACCTGGCCGGAGACGCTCTCGTCGAGGGTGAGCGCGATCAGCGCCTCGCCGCCCTCCTCCGCGCGGGCCACCTGCATACCGGCGATGTTGATCTCCGACTCGCCGAGGATGCGGCCGAGGGTGCCGACGACGCCGGGGCGGTCGGTGTAGCGCAGGAAGGCCATGTGGTCGGCGAGGGCGAGGTCCACGGTGTGCTCGCCGATGCCGACGATCTTCTGCTGGTGCTTGGGGCCGGCCAGGGTGCCGGAGACGGACACGGTTTCCCCGCCGGTGAGGGTGCCGCGCACGGTGATCAGGTTGCGGTGGTCGGGCGACTCGGAGCTGGTGGTGAGCCGCACCTCGACGCCGCGCTCCTGGGCGAACAGCGGCGCGTTGACGTACGAGACGGTCTCGGCCACCACGTCCTCGAACACGCCCTTGAGGGCGGAGAGTTCGAGCACCTTCACATCGTGCTGGGTGATCTCGCCGCGCACCTCGACATCCAGCCGCATGGCGACCTCGCCGGCCAGCGCGGTGAAGATCCGGCCCAGCTTCTCGGCGAGCGGCAGCCCCGGGCGAACGTCCTCGGCGATCACACCGCCCTGGACGTTGACGGCGTCCGGGACGAGTTCCCCGGCGAGCGCGAGACGCACCGAACGGGCGACCGAGATGCCGGCCTTCTCCTGGGCCTCACCGGTGGAGGCGCCCAGGTGCGGGGTGCAGACCACACTGTCGAACTCGAAGAGCGGGGAGTCCGTACAGGGCTCGGTGGAGTAGACGTCGAGGCCGGCGCCGGCCACCCGGCCCTCCTTGAGGGCGGACAGCAGCGCGGCCTCGTCGACGATGCCGCCGCGGGCCGCGTTGACGATGCGCACGGTGGGCTTGACCTTGTGCAGCGCCTCGTCGCCGATCAGGCCCAGCGTCTCGGGGGTCTTGGGGAGGTGGACGGTGATGAAGTCGGCGGTCTCCAGCAGTTCGTCCAGCGGGAGCAGCTTGACGCCCATCTGCGCGGCGCGGGCGGGCTGTACGTAGGGGTCGTAGGCGACGATCTTCATGCCGAACGCGGCCATGCGCTGGGCGACCAGCACCCCGATGCGGCCCAGGCCGACGACGCCCAGGGTCTTCTCGGAGAGTTCGACGCCGGTGTATTTGCTGCGCTTCCACTCGCCGTTCTTCAGCGCGGCGTTGGCCTGCGGGATGTGCCGGGCGGTGGCCACCAGCAGGCCGCAGGCCAGCTCGGCGGCAGTGATGATGTTGGAGGTGGGGGCGTTGACGACCATCACGCCGGCCTTGGTGGCGGCGGCCACGTCGACGTTGTCCAGGCCGACGCCGGCCCGGGCGACGACGCGCAGTCGGCGGGCGGCGGCGATGGCCTCGGCGTCCACCTTGGTGGCGCTGCGGATGAGGATGGCGTCGACGTCGGCGATGGCGCTCAGCAGCTGCGCGCGGTCCGCGCCGTCACAGTGCCGGATCTCGAAGTCCGGGCCCAGCGCTTCGACGGTGGCGGGGGAAAGCTCTTCGGCGATGAGTACGACGGGCTTGCTCACTGGTCTCACTGTCCTTTGCGGAAGGCCGCGTCCCGACGGCCGGAGGCGGTGGAGGTAGGCAGCCGCGTGGAGACGCACGACGCTGTGAGCCTGTGACGCGCTTGTGTGCTGGGGGCAGTCTATGCGGCGCGGTGCCGGTGCGGGGCGGGTTCCCCGCAGCGGCCGCTCGATCGAGCGAATCCCCGCGGACGGGGCGTGGTGCGGTACGACGGAGGGGGAACGGGGCGGGCCGCGGCGGGGTCGGGGTACGACCTCCGCCGC
>NZ_JBHWJL010000398.1:0-3851 GCF_042731495.1 Streptomyces sp. NPDC059853 | reverse complement strand
CCGTGTGGCAGTGGCAGTCGGCGCGCGAGATGCAGCGGGAGATGCAGCAGGCCCAGGAGCACTCGGCGCTGCTGGCCCAGGTGCTCGCCGCGCCGGACGCCGTGGTGAGCGGCGGCTCGCTCCCCGGCGGCGGCACCGGCACCGTGGTGGTCTCCCCCGGCATGAATCGCGCGGCGTTCGTGGCCTCCGGAATGCCGTCCCCTCCGGACGGCATGGTGTACCAGTTGTGGTTCGACGATCACGGTGCGATGCGGCCCGCAGGACTGCTCGACCCCGCCGCTGCCGATGAGGCCATGCTGATGGACGGTGCGCTGGACGGCGCGGACGGCATGGGCATCACCATGGAGCCCGCGGGCGGTTCTCCGCAGCCGACATCCGATCCGCTGGCCGTCATGGAGTTCCCCCGCACCTAGGAGCACCGAGATGGATGTCGCCGTCGTCCTGTTCACCAGCGATCTGCGGCTGCGCGATCAGCCCGCGCTGCACGCCGCGCAGCGGGCCGCCGACGCGGTCGTACCGCTGTTCGTCCGCGACCCGGCCGTGGACCGTGCCGGGTTCGCGGCGCCCAATCGGCTGGCGTTCCTCGCCGACGCGCTCGCCGACCTGGACGGCGCGCTGCGTGAACGCGGCGGGCATCTGGTGCTGCGCGAGGGGGACGTGGTGGAGCAGGTGTGCGCGGTGGTGGCGCGGACCGGTGCCGGCGAGGTGCATCTGTCGGGCGGGGTGAGCGGCTTCGCCCGGCACCGCGAGGAGCGGCTGCGCCGGGAGCTGGAGCGGCTGCGCTGCCCGCTGCGGGTGCACGACGGGGTGGTGACGGTGGTGCCGCCGGGCGCCGTGGTGCCCGGCGACCGGGACCACTTCGCGGTGTTCACCCCGTACTTCCGCCGGTGGCGGGAGAGCGCGCGGCGCGACCCGCTGCCCGCGCCGCGCCGGGTGCGGGTAGCGGACGGGGTGCGCGGGGCGGCGCTGCCGGAGCGGCGGCGGCTCGCCGGGGTGTCCCCCGGCGTGCCGGAGGGCGGGGAGCGTGAGGGGCGGCGCCGGATGGCGGCCTGGCTGCGCTCGGGTGTGGACGCGTACGAGGAGCGGCACGACGACCTGGCCGGGGACGCCACGTCCCGGCTGTCGCCGTATCTGCACTTCGGCTGTCTGTCGGCGGCCGAACTGGCCGGCCGGGCGCGGGAGCACGGCGGGCCGGGCGCCGAGGCGTTCGAACGCCAGCTGGCCTGGCGGGACTTCCACCACCAGGTGCTGGCGGCCCGTCCCGGCGCCGCGTGGCGCGACTACCGGGCCCGGGGCGACCGCTGGCGGCGCGCGGGCCGGGACGCGGACGCCTGGCGCGCGGGCCGCACCGGCTACCCGATCGTGGACGCGGCGATGCGGCAGCTGGCGCACGAGGGCTGGATGCACAACCGGGGGCGGCTGCTGGTGGGCAGCTTCCTGACCAAGACGCTGTACACCGACTGGCGGGTGGGCGCCCGGCACTTCCTGGAGCTGCTGGTGGACGGCGATCTGGCGAACAACCAGCTGAACTGGCAGTGGGTGGCGGGCACCGGCACCGACACCCGGCCCAACCGGGTGCTCAACCCGGCCATCCAGGGCCGCCGTTACGACCCGGACGGCGGCTATGTGCGCCGCTGGGTGCCGGAGCTGGAGGGGGTGCCGGTGCGGGCGCTGCACGAGCCGTGGCGGCTGGAGGCCGCGACGCTGCGGGAGCGCGGCTATCCGGAGCCGATCGTGGACCTGTCGGCGGGCCGCGACCGTTTCCTGGCCGCCCGGGGGCGGTGACGGGCCGGGTGCGCCGCCCGCCCCCGGAGCGCGGGCTCAGCCGGTGCGGCGCGGCGGGCGCGGGAAGAAACCGCTGGTGCGGGCGGCGTACGCGTCCCAGCCCGGCCGGCCCGCCATCCGCCGCTCCAGCAGGGCCTTGCCACTGCCGAAGATCAGCAGAGCGCTCATCACCAGCGGCGCCGGGACGCTGATCAGCGCCGCCTGCCACCCGGAGACGGCCAGCAGGAACAGGCCCCACCACACCGCGAAGTCACCGAAGTAGTTCGGGTGCCGGGTCCAGCTCCACAGTCCGCGGTCCATCAGCCGGCCCCGGTTGGCCGGGTCGGCCCGGAACCGGGCCAGCTGGTGGTCGCCGACCGCCTCGAAGAACATCCCCACCGCCCACAGCACGACACCGGCGACCGTCAGCGGCAGCGGCGGCGCTCCCGCGTACAGCGCGGTCTGCACCGGCAGCGACACCAGCAGGATGAGCGCGCCCTGGAGCAGGTACACCTTGCGCAGCGCGTACAGGGCGCGGCTGCCGGGGGCGGCGTCCAGCATCCGCGCGTACCGGGGGTCCTCGCCGTGGCCCCGGCCGCGCCGGGCGATGTGCACCGCCAGCCGCAGCCCCCACACCGTCGTCAGCACGGCCACCAGCAGCCGGTGTGCGTCGTCGCCGCGCCCGGTGGAGGCGATCCAGCCGGTGACGGCGACGGCGGCGAAACCGAGCCCCCAGGCGCTGTCCACCACGCGGTGCACCCCGCCCTTGGCCATCGCCACGGCGAAGGTGGCCGCCATCAGGACGGTGAGCACGGCGGCCGACAGGGCGATGTTCAGGCCGAGGGCGGCCCACGGGACGCCGTTCACCGTGCGCTCCCCCGGTACCGGGCGGCGGGGGCGGGCTCCATGCCGCTGCCGCCGGCGTCGCCGGGCCGGACGCGGAGCGGCGGGGGGCCGTCGAAGAGCCGGGGCGGCAGCGGGGCGAGGCGGGTGGCGGCGTCGGTCATGCCGGGGTGTCCTTCGTGAGCCGGATCTGCTGGACGTCGAGGTAGCCGGAGCGGAACCCGGCCTCGCAGTAGGCGAGGTAGAAGGTCCACATGCGGCGGAAGGTGGCGTCGAACCCGAGGCCGGTGACGGCGTCGGCCTGTTCGGTGAAGCGTTCGCGCCACAGGCGCAGCGTCTCGGCGTAGTGCGGGCCGTACTGTTCGCGGTGGGTGACGCGCAGGGCGGTGTGCCGGGCGACGGCCTCGGCGATGGCGCGGGTGGAGGGGAGCTGGCCGCCGGGGAAGATGTACTTCTGGATCCAGGTGTGGGTGGTGTGGGAGGCGAGCATCCGCTCGTGCGGCATGGTGATGGCCTGGAGGGCGATCCGGCCGCCGGGGGCGAGCACCCGGTCCAGGGCGCGGAAGTAGCCGGGCCAGCCGCGGACACCGACGGCTTCGATCATCTCGACGCTGACCACCGCGTCGTACCGTCCGGCGGGCCCGGCGGCCAGCTCGCGGTAGTCCTGGAGCCGCACCGTGACCCGGTCCGCGGCGCCGGCCTCGCGGATCCGGCGCTCGGCGAGGTCGCGCTGGGCGGCGGAGAGGGTGAGGGTCTCGACGCGGGCGCCGCGCCGGGCGGCGCGCAGGGCGAGTTCGCCCCAGCCGGTGCCGATCTCCAGCAGCCGGGTGCCGGGCCCGGCGTCCGCCAGGTCGAGAAGGCGGTCGATCTTGCGGTGCTGGGCCTCCGCGAGGTGCTCGCGGCGGGCGGGCAGGGAGCGGAAGAGCGCCGAGGAGTAGGTGAGGGTGTCGTCCAGGAAGAGCGCGAACAGGTCGTTGGAGAGGTCGTAGTGGCGGCGGACGTTCTCGCGGGCGTCGTCGGGCGCGTTGTGCTGGGTGGCGGGCTGGCGCGGTGCCCACAGCCGGCGCAGCCGTTGCAGCGGCGCGGGCACCAGGGTGCCGGCGTGGCCGGCGATCACCGTGAGGGCGGCGACCAGGTCGGGGGCGTCCCACTCGCCGGCCAGGTAGGACTCGCCGAAGCCGATGGTGCCGCCGGTGCCCAGCCGCCGGTAGAAGGCGTCCGGGTCGTGCAGGTCGATCCGGGGG
>NZ_JBHWJL010000397.1:0-3859 GCF_042731495.1 Streptomyces sp. NPDC059853 | reverse complement strand
TCACCAGCTCGTAGACGACGCAGACGGTGACGACGGCGAGGGTGTCGGCCATCCCGGTGCTCAGGCGACGGGGCCGCGGAGCAGGAAGTGCCATCCCTGGACGAAGGCGTGCCACCCGAACCAGAGCCAGGCGGTGAACAGCGCCCACCGGCCGAACTGGTAGCGCATCACCGCCTTGAGGGTCTGGCTGAGCGTGGGGAAGGCGTCGGTCGGATGGAGCAGTCCGATGGCCTCCCAGGCGAACAGGCAGGCGAAGAGGACCGCCCACACCAGATAGCCGATCTGCGCATGCTGCGGCAGGTCATCCATGCAGCGATGATCACGCACCGGCCGGTGCCGGGACGGAACCGACGTACGGTCATCCGTGCGACGTACGGCCGGGGCGCACCGCCACCGCCGTACACGCCGCCCGTCCGCCGGATCCGAAACCGTCGCGCGCGGCGCCAGGACGAGGACGAGGGGGCCGCCGGTGGCGGCGGCGGGCCGGTCGGCCGGTGTCCGCCCCCGCGATCACTCGCGGGGCGGCGTGCGGGGATGCCGCGGTGCCGCCTCGTGAAAACCCTGCGCAGCACGCGCGCGGCGACCAGCCCCGTGCGGACCGACGAGTTGACGGTCTGTGCCGCCGCCGGCCCGCCCGCGGTGTCCGGCCCTACTGGGCCCGGCAGGTCCTGAGGTAGCTGAGGAACGACGCCTGGAGGCCGGTCACGTGCGTTTCGCGCAGGAGCGCGCTGGTGACGGACCCGTCACGGGAGGTGAGGTGGTGGAGGAAGGTGGCGGTGTTCTTCGCGAGGTTCTGGTAGACCGCCATGTCGCCGAGGAACTCCTGCTCGTTGAAGGTCAGGTGGAGCTTGGTGGCGGGCAGGGTGTCCCCCATGGCCCGGAGAAGGGCGAAGACCTGGCTGTCCTCGGAGACGATGCCCGGGCTGCCCGCGCCGATGCTCTCGAAGAAGGTGCTCCTGGTGAGCCAGGCGTAGAGGCTGAAGAGTCCGCCGTAGGAGTAGCCGAAGAGGCCGTGACCGTCTCGGGCCGTGCCGTAGTCGCGTTCGATCCGCGGGTGCAGATCGTCGGTGAGGAAGTCCAGGAACAGATCCCCGCGGGTGTCGCGCAGTTCGGCGAGGTAGGCGGCGGCCTGCTCGCGCGTCATCGTGCCCGTTCCGACCCTCGACTCCACCGCGTCGACGAACTCCTCGGCGATGGGCTCGCCGGGGGGCACGAGGTCACGGTTGCGCAGCCGCTCCCAGTGCTCCGCTTCCTCGCCCGCGTACCCCACGCTGACCTGGACGTAGGGCCGGATCGCCTGCATGGGGTCCAGTTGCGTGACGATGAGGGGGGCGGTCATGCCCACGGTCCAGTTGGCGTCGAGCACGTACACGACGGGGGTGTCCGCCACGGTGGGGTCGTACTGCGGCGGCGTGGTGACCCAGACGCCGTAGTCGCGTCCGCTGCTGGAGCGCGTCTCGAAGTAGTCGGTGTCGGCGAGGCAACCCTGCCACATGGTGCTCATCTGAGGTCCTTCACGATCAGGCCGGCCCGGCTGACGGGGCCGGCGCCGGTGGGGCGGGGAACAGTGCCGGGTCCACGAGCCGGCTGTGCCCATCCGTTCTTTTCCAATGGATAAACTGTAGGGGTGACCCTGTCAAACCCCGAACGCAAGGGCAGCGCACGCGAACGACTCCTGGCACGGCTTCTCGACGCCTTCGGCGAGGCCCTCCCCCCGCCGGAGATGTCGCTGCGTGAGATCGCCGCCCGGATCGAGTCCAGCCACGCCCTGCTGCGCTACCACTTCGGCTCGCTCTCCGGCGTCCTGGCCGCCATGCTCACGGCGCAGCGCTCCCGCGACAACGAGGCACTTCTGGAGACCGCCCGGCAGGGCACCTACGACGATTTCGTCGTGGCCATCTGGCGCGCCTACAGCAGGCCGGAGCAGTTGTCCCGTATCCGCGGCTTCTTCTACGTCGCCGGACTGGCCGTGTACCGCCCCGACGACTTCCGCGAGTTCGTGGACTCGCTCGACGACCTGACCGCGATGCTGACCTCACTCGCGGAACGCGAAGGACTCGGCACGAAGGAAGCGCGGGAGGTGGCCACCGTCACCGTCGCCGCGATGCGCGGCCTCCTGCTGCAGGAAGTCCTGACTCCTGGGACCCGCTCGGAGAACGCGCTCACCCTGATCCTGCGCCTGCGGGAGGGCCGATCCGCCCCACGGACAGCTCCGGAGCCCTGACCGGCCGTTGTGCCGGTGGCCCGTCAGGAGTCGGTGGAGGCGATCAGTTCGATCTCGAAGCCGTCGGTGTTCTCCAGGTACGCGGCGTACTGCTGGGGGCCGCCGGCGTGGGGATGGCGGTCGGGGAACAGCAGGGTCCAGCCGGCGGCGAGGGCTTCGCCGGTGAGGAGGTCGACCTCGTGACGGGTGCCGGCATGGAAGGCGAGGTGGTTGAGTCCGGGGGCGCAGCGGTCGTGGCGGGTCCCGGTGAGGGCGGGTGATTGTTCGAAGACGAGGTAGGTGTGGCCGAGGCGCCAGCTCTTTCCGCCGGGCCAGTCCTGATGGAGGGTGTAGCCGAGGGTTTCGAGGAGCCGGCTCCATTCACGGGTGGCGCGGGTGAGGCTGGGGACCCAGATCTCGACGTGGTGGAGCGATCCGTTGGGTGGGGCCGGGGTGCGGGCGGCCATCGTGTGGGCTCCGTTCGGGGCGGCTGGGCATGGTGTTGGGGGTGGTTCTGTGCAGGACCGTAGCTGGCGCCCTCTCAGGAAGGTCAGCCCTCGGACTGGTGAACCCCGCCGCAGAAGGCCGGCCCCGGGTCCGGCCACCGCCCGTCGGCCGTACCCGGCGCGTCCGCACTCCGGCGCCGAGCGCGGACGGTGCTGTGCCGTGCGAGCTTCCGGTTGTGAAAAGGCCGGGTCAGCGGGTGCGGCCCCGGGGTTTCAGGGGGACCGGGGGGAGGGCGGGGGCGGACAGGCGGTCGCCGGCGCAGCCCTTGGACCCACCCGTCGCGGGGCCCAACAGCGCCGGCACTGCCGCCACCGTACGGTTGCGGCCGAGGCGCCCCCTTCATCGAACGGGGGTTCCTCCCCGGTGTCCCCCATGTCGAAGAGGATGGCACGATGCAGCGCTCTGGCTCCTCCCCCTCCGCTCCCCTCCCCGGCACGCCGCGCCGGATCGCCGACGATTACGTCGACCAGCTCGCCGAGCTCAACCCCGTGGTCGGCACCCTGTTCGGTCTCAGCCCCGGTGCGGACGGGTTTCCGGACTACTCCCCGGACGGCTCCGCGGCACTCGCCGCCGTCGAACGCGCCACCCTGGCCCGGCTGGACGCGTCGGGCGAGCCCGGCAACGTGGACGAGCGGCGCGCGGCCCGGCTGCTGCGGGAACGGCTCGGCGCCTCCCTCGCCCTGGAGGAGGCGGGCGAGAACCTCCGCCAGGTCAGCAACCTCTTCTCCCCGGTGCAGCAGCAGCGGTCCGTCTTCCTGCTGATGCCCACCGCCACCGACGAGGACTGGGCCGTCATCGGCCGCCGGCTCCGTAACGTCCCGGCCGCGCTGCGCGGTTACGCCGACTCGCTGCGCGCCGGCAGCGCCCGCGGCCTGAACGCGGCGCCGCGCCAGGTGGAGACCGTCGTCGAACAGCTGGACGCCTGGCTGGACGCCGACTGGTACCGCACCTTCGCGGCCGGTGGCCCCGAGGCCCAGCGCGCCGAACTCGCCGCCTCCGCCGATGTCGCCACCGCCGGTTTGTCCGAGCTACGCGCGTATCTCGCCGAGAGCTACCTCCCGGCGGTGGCCGGCACCCCGGACGCGGTCGGCCGTGAGCGCTATCTGCTCTCGGCGCGCCGCTGGACCGGCTCCGACCTGGATCTGGCGG
>NZ_JBHWJL010000396.1:0-3861 GCF_042731495.1 Streptomyces sp. NPDC059853 | reverse complement strand
AAGCGGGGCAGCACGCCAGGAGGCGGGGCGGGACCACCGGGTCCCGCCCCGCCTCGCGCGGTACCGGGCCCCGTCCCGCCCGGACCTCCCCCCTCGCCCGGTGTCAGGCGTGGTCGACGAGCTCCTGGTGCCCCTGGACCCGGGCGCAGTGGGCGCAGCAGAAGAAGCGGCCGTCCGAGCTCTCCACGCCGTGGCCCAGGATCCGGCACCGGCAGTTCTCGCAGACCGGGGCCATCCGCTGGATGGCGCACTCGAAGCTGTCGAACACATGCACCTCCCCGGCGGCGCGCACCTCGAAGGCCAGCCGGTAGTCGTTGCCGCAGACCTCGCACTCGGCCATGGGTTCGTCCTTTCGCTGCCACGTCATCGGGGGTCGGCTTCAGGATGCGGGGCGGCCCGCGGCGGGCACCGGTGGCACGCGGAGCGGGTCACTCCGGTGGTTGCCCGTCCACCCGCCGCGGCTGGGTACGGTCGTCCGCATGGCTTATCTGATGCTCGCGGGCGCCATCCTGTTCGAGATCGCCGGCACCACGCTGATGAAGTTCAGCGACGGCTTCACCAAGCTCTGGCCCACCCTCGGCACCCTGGCCGGCTACGCCGTCGCCTTCACGCTGCTCGCCCAGGTCCTCAAGTCCATCGACGTCGGCATCGCCTACGCCGTCTGGGCCGGTGCCGGGACCGCGCTGATCGCCGCCATCGGCATGCTCTTCCTCGGCGAGAGCATCACGGCGGCCAAGGTCGCCGGCGTCCTCCTGGTCATCGGCGGCGTCACGCTGCTCAACCTCGGCGGCGCGCACTGACCGGCGCGCGGCCGCCCCGGGCCCGGCATCCGGGACCGGTTCGCCAGCCGCCCCCGCCACCGGTTAGCGTCTGGGACATGACCGACGCAACCACCTCCGCCCCCGTCACCCGCACCACCGGTGCCGTCGCCGCCGGCCTGGCCACCCTCGCCGCCGACGGCACCGTGCTCGACACCTGGTTCCCCGCTCCCGCCCTCGGCGACGAGCCCGGCGAGGCCGGCACCGAGCGGCTCACCCCCGAGCACGCCGCCGAACTCATCGGCGCGTCCGCCCCGCAGGCGCTCGGCCACGACCCGGTGCGCGGCGTGGAGGTCGTGGCGGTCCGTACGGTCATCGCCTCCCTCGACGACAAGCCGGTCGACGCCCACGACGTGTACCTCCGGCTGCACCTGCTCAGCCACCGCCTGGTCCGCCCGCACGGGCTCAGCCTGGACGGCATCTTCGGGCTGCTCGCCAACGTCGCCTGGACCAGCCTCGGCCCGGTCGCCGTGGACCGGGTCGAGGAGACCCGGCTGGCCGCCCGCGCCGCCGGGACCGCGCTGACCGTCACCAGTGTCGACAAGTTCCCCCGGATGACCGACTACGTCGTCCCGGCCGGGGTGCGCATCGGTGACGCGGACCGGGTGCGGCTCGGCGCGCCCCTCGCCGCCGGTACCACCGTCATGCACGAGGGGTTCTGCAACTTCAACGCCGGAACCCTCGGCAACTCGATGGTCGAGGGCCGCATCAGCGCCGGTGTCGTCGTCGGTGACGGCTCGGACGTGGGCGGCGGCGCCTCCATCATGGGAACCCTCTCCGGCGGCGGCAAGCAGACCATCACCATCGGCGAACGCTGCCTGCTGGGCGCCGAGTCCGGTATCGGCATCTCCCTCGGCGACGACTGCGTCGTGGAGGCGGGGCTGTACGTCACCGCCGGTACCCGCGTCACCCTGCCCGACGGCTCCGTCGTCAAGGCCGCCACCCTCTCCGGGATCAGCGGCATGCTCTTCCGCCGCAACTCCACCACCGGCACCGTCGAGGCGCTCCAGCGCACCGGCTCCTGGGGCGGCCTCAACGAGGCGCTGCACAGCAACAACTGAGCGCCCCACACGTCCCCGCGGCTGCGGGATCATGAACGCATGATGACTGATCTCGCGGCCGGGATACGGTACGCGGTGCTGGGCCAGCGATGGCTCGCCCAGCACCCCGGACGGTACGGCCGCGCCCTGCTCCCCGCGCTGATCGCCCTGGTGCTCTACGCCGCGGCCCTGCTCGTCCTGCTGCTCAACGCCGGTGCGCTCGCCGCCTGGATCACCCCGTTCGCCGACGACTGGGACTCCCCGTGGCGCGGGCTGGTGCGCGGCCTGGCCGTCGCCCTGCTGCTGGCCGCCGGGCTCTCGCTCACCGTCCTGACCTTCACCGCCGTCACCCTCGTCATCGGCGACCCCTTCTACGACGCGCTCTCGGCGGCCGTCGAGGAGAGCGAGGGCGACTGCCCGGCCGCGCCGGAGCGGCCGCTGTGGCGCGAGCTGTGGGCGGCGGCCGTGGAGGCGCTGTACGTGCTGTGGCGGGCCACCCTGTGGACGGTGCCGCTGTTCGTCCTCGGCTTCGTCCCGGTCCTCGGCCAGACCGTCATCCCGGTGATCGCCTTCGCGGTCTCCGGGTTCTTCCTCACCCTGGAACTGGTCTGCTACGCGCTGGGCCGCCGCGGCATCGACGTCAAGGAGCGGCTGCGGCTGCTGCGCGGCCGGCGCTGGCTCGCGGTCGGCTTCGGGGTGCCGCTGGTCGCGGCCTTCCTGGTGCCGGTGGCGGCGATCTTCCTGATGCCGGGCGCCGTCGCCGGAGCCACCCTGCTCGCCCGCGACCTGATGGGGGCGGGCCCGGCGCCCGGCACGGGGCCGGAACCCGGCCCCGCCCCGGGACCCGATCTCACGAAACCGGCGCCAGCGCGCCCTTGAGCCCGTCCACCAGCCGGCCGGTCAGCTCCGCACCGGCCGGCAGCAGCGGCCCGCGGACCGGCCCGCCGGGCAGCCCCGCCGCCTCGAACAGCGCCTTGACCGCGACCGTGCCCGGCACCTCCGTCATCACCGCGTCGATCAGCGGCAGCAGATGGTGGTGCAGCCGGGTGGCGGCGGCCAGGTCACCGGCGTCCACCGCGTCCAGCACCGCCCGCACCTGCCGGCCCGCCACATTCGCCACCGTGCTCACATAGCCGGTCGCACCCAGCGCGAACAGCGGCAGATTCAGCTCGTCGCACCCCGAGTAGTACGCCAGATCGGTACCGCTCATCACCAGCGCCGACTTGTGCAGGTCGTAGGCGCAGTCCTTGACCGCCCGGATCCGCGGGTGCTCCGCCAACCGGCGCAGCGAGTCGGCGGTCAGCTCGGTGCCGGCCCCGGTGCGCGCCGGGATGTCGTACAGCATCACCGGCAGCTCGGTGGCGTCCGCGACCGTCGCCAGATGGTGGACGATCGCCTCCTGGGTCGGCCGCGAGTAGTACGGGGTGACCACCAGCAGGGCGTGCGCCCCGGCCGACTGGGCGGCGCGGGCCAGCGCGATGGTGTGCCGGGTGTCGCTGGTGCCCACCCCGGCGATCACCGTGGCCCGGTCGCCCACCGCTTCCACGACGGCGCGCACCACCGCGTCCTTCTCGGCGTCGGTGGTGGTCAGGGACTCGCCGGTGGTCGCGTTGAGGACCAGGGCGTCGCAGCCGCCCCGGTCGACGAGATGCACGGCGAGGCGGGCGGTGCCCTCGGTGTCGAGGGCGCCGCCCGCCGTGAACGGGGTGATCATGGCCGCGGCACGGCGGCCGAACGGGGCTTCGGGGCGCATGGGGCACACCGTAGCCGCTGGGGGTCAGGGCTTGAAACGGATAATCTGCGGGTCGTGGTCGCTGGCCTGGCCGGCGAACTCGGAGTTGATGTGCACGATGTCGTAGTCGAACTTCTTGATCCCCGGCGAGACCAGCGTCTGGTCGAGCACCTGCGCGTTGCCGTTGAAGATGTAGGTGTAGCGCTCGTCGGCCGGCAGCGAGAACACCGCGCTGCGCAGCACACCACCGGCGGTCAGGGCGTCGGTGGTC